>NZ_JAGJEF010000159.1:0-2805 GCF_018100875.1 Pseudoalteromonas sp. MMG012 | reverse complement strand
CGATATGCGACTCATTTAACTTGTCTACCTTTCTGAAGAATGAAATTGCACATACAGCAGTCATTAGTTTCTCATTTTCAACTACTTCTCTGATGTTTTCATTTTGACCAAAGTAGTCGTCGTATAATGATGCAACATTCTGTATGGATTCAATTTGATTCGTCTCAACAGCA
Source organism: Pseudoalteromonas sp. MMG012 (assembly GCF_018100875.1). Taxonomy (NCBI): domain Bacteria; kingdom Pseudomonadati; phylum Pseudomonadota; class Gammaproteobacteria; order Alteromonadales; family Pseudoalteromonadaceae; genus Pseudoalteromonas; species Pseudoalteromonas sp. MMG012. The sequence continues at coordinate 2,632 of NZ_JAGJEF010000159.1, read as the reverse complement.
ACTTTAGCGGCCATCATGGCCAATCTAGCGTTCCCGCCTGATATTTCTTGAATTCTATGCTGATATTCGCTGTTTTTAATCTCGAACAACTCAACTACTAACTCTTTGATTTGTTCGTCTGTCAAAGGTTGAATTCTTTGTTCTTGAACCTCTGTGAATTTACTGGCTTGAGAAAGGACTGAGTCACGAGCATAATCTCTAACAGTTGCAATAATACGAAATGTTCTTTTTCCATCATTCTCGTTTAAATAGTGCAATATGTAATCAAGCCGGCTATCTAGACGGTTAGCATCATCGACAAATATTAAATATTCACCTGGTTGACTAAAGTGAGCCGTAATATCTCTTATTAAATCGGCACCTTTGTCAAACAAGCAATACACTTTTAAGGCTGGGTTATTTTTTTGCATTGCAATTGCAAGATTGACAGAAAATAGTGTTTTACCAACCCCTGCTGCCCCTGAAACAAGTAATAACCGCCAATGAAGTAACTGTTCTAAACCTTTGTCAATATTGTTACTTTGGAACAGTATCTTATTGTCTATAGGCGTTGTGAGATTATTTTTACCATACCTAGTTACGAAGTCATTTACGGAAAGCAGTTGCCCTGTATCAAGCGCTAACCCTAAATATTGTTCTGATAAAACGGGGTAGCAATTTTGTATGCTTAAAGATATTGAATCGAGTCCATTTAGGCTAAGTATTACGTTTCTTTTTTTACATAAACTTTTGAAATGATGGATTTCTCGGGTTGTTAAATTTCCTAAATAACAAACTATAATTTCACTTATTTGCTCACTTTTAATACCTGTTTTTTGTTCGTCGAAACACTTATTAATGTCATCTTCAAGCTTTTCAGCAAGCCGGTTTTGTTGGACTGTATATTCTGAAAATACGTAATACCCATCAGGCCGTATAAATAGACAGTCAGGAGTACCTTTGGTCACCCTATCCGTTGTACCCATCATCCCTATAGAGTTGATGTTTTCATAACCTTTACGATGCAGCCAGTCGTCGCATAACCTTTGAAAAAGGCCTCCTTCCAGCTCAAGTAACTTGCTTCTTATTTGATTTGCTATAGTCACTAGGTATCCTTACAAATAAGTTTTTATATTTTATTGCTTCAATAATGCATTTTTTCGACAAGAATGGGAATTACATCACATGTAGTTCAAGGAACAAATTTAGTCAGGTGTTTGTTTAAAGTAATTAGCGATCACCTTTCGGAGAATTTTTACTACTGGCTCTAAAACACTTTTGCCCAAAAACGAGTTTACTGGCGGTCTACTTCTCGCTCTTAACTGCCTGTCAGGTGGACTCTTAACCAATCTACCAGAAATGTATTTTTAGATATGTTATTAGTTACTAAATTTGTGAACTTCCCTGACTTTGCTAGATACAGATAAGAGTACCTGTATCTAGATGATGATTCTTGCCAACCCCCGATACGCCATATTGTTTTTATTGTTGTCTGGCGTGCGCTAACCTTTCCAGATAGTGCTTATCAATGTGATTGACAGTGGCTGTTTGAGACGCATTAATTAGCACTCTCTCAGTGGATGAGCCATCTTTGTCGACCTTATAAATATCATAAATTCCAAATACGTTCTGTGATGTAAAAAAGACTTTAGATCCGTCAGGAGACCAGGCAGGGTCACCATCTCTAATTCGGTTTCTAGTAAGCCGTGTTTGGTTGGAGCCATCGACGTTCATCACATAAACCTCTTGGTTACCATCTCGATTTGAAAGGTAAGCGATTTGGGTGCCATCAGGCGAGATCTTTGGGTTGAAGTTATCTGCATCATCATTGGTAAGTTGGATCACGTTACTACCATCGATATTGGCAATGCTTATTTGCGCTGCAGCCGTTTTAGAAAAGCGGCCTTTAGAATGAAAGAGTAGTCGTCCATCGGGCATATACTCTGGAGCGCCTCCCTCTAATCCTTTTATCTGGTGTTGTTCGGTGCCGTCTGAGTTCATCAGCCAAATTCCTTCTTGCATGTCGCCGTTTTTATCAGTGTACTCTCGGCCGAATACAATGGTTTTCCCATCAGAAGAAAAAGCAGGGCCGTAGTCCCAAGCGTTTTTTAAATTGGTTAAACGGCGCATGTTGGTGCCATCGATATCAGCGGTGTGAATAGACCAAGTTTTTCGTTTGTCGTATTTACCATAAAAAGCAATTTGCTTACCTGTAGGCGAAACAGCAGGGTAGCCGCCTGCGTTATTAGGAACATCAATAATTTTTATACGTTTCTTCCCTTGTTCATCGCTCAAATAAATTGATTTATTATCACCTTCTTTGAACCCATAAATAATGGAAAAAGGTTGGGAGGTCACTTTTTCATTCGTTTGACATCCAGTCGTTACGCTAAGAAAGCAGATAGAAAGCAGTAGACATTTTATTCCTGAAATTTTTTTAGATGACATAGAGCACCGTCTTTATTTTAATGAAAAATTTAGGGAAATTATAAAGATATTAAAGAGGTAAACATGACGTTTTACTGATTTTTCACTGATTCTTGACGCTATAGTATTTATAGGAGGTATTGAGTAACGGAGCGACTGTAGAATATCTGATCCATGATTTATTGGAGCAAGCACCTAGTTTTCGTGTAATTGAATTGACATCATA
>NZ_JAGJEF010000158.1:0-2853 GCF_018100875.1 Pseudoalteromonas sp. MMG012 | reverse complement strand
AATATTCGCTTAGATTACTAGGCCACAGGTTAAGCGCCGCGATAAAAGCATGCTCAAAGAGAACAGAAATAGAACAGCAAAGATCAACAGCCCCTAAAAACCTCTCTTAAAAATATTGTTATGTTACAAGGTATATGTGCAATCTAGGTAAAATTCCTGCCGTATATGAAATTTTCAACCACGCACCATTGAAGCAATACTCAAAAACACCGCTCACAACCTCCTACAAGGACATTAACGTAAAAAACTATCACTAAGATTGGAGAACACAATGGGCCATATACAGCTCCCTAATGACACCTTTCCCTTATTGATGGATATCACCATCAGGCCTAATTCAAATATAAAACCCGCTGTGATTAATTACACTGCTAGTCACCAGTTATATTTTTCAACGAAAGTCAAAGCTTGCTTCGCAGGCGTCAATATAATACTCATACACTTACAACTCCATTGAAAATTTCCGCATATATAAATACAAAGACAATGTGATGAAACACTCAGCGCCCTACCATTATATAGACTAATCGTCGGGCTGTTTTATACACCTCAAGCACCGCAGTAAATCACCTTAAAACAACATAGAACAGATATAGTAATCAATACTTCTCTCTAGCTAATTTTATAGTAACTCTAAATTCCTCAAAATATTCATATTGAAAAAAATTTGAAAAAAAACTTTCATCTATTCTCTTTATGATGATGCGCTTTAAGTTTGAGACTCTAATATGAAAATAATCAATTATTGGTTTATTGGCCTGCTATCAACAACAGTGCACGCTGAACCTGAAGTTCATTACAACGAGTGCAAGCCAAGTTTTAATTATCTCGGCGCTGACTATCAAGGCACAACAAACAAAAATAACACCGGCAGCCAATGGTGCTACTTGAAAAAGCCTATCGATGGCGCTAGTTGGGGGAATGTCCGCGTCGAGACCATTCCCAAGTTTACTACTATATCAGGAACATCATGCAGATCACCATCGTCTTATATGGGAGAGCAGTTTTATGGATGTTCATCTCGCAACCATACAACACCTTGGTGCTACACTGATGAAAGAAACTGGGAAGAGTGTGAACGCACGCCACCGGCACAATTACTCTCTCATACCCACCCACAGCAAAGTAAACGGTTAGATCGTATTGCTTTGGGCTCGTGTTTCAAAACACAAGGCGATATGCCTGATGCCCTTGCTCGCCTAATAGGCCACAAACCCGACCTGTATTTATGGCTGGGAGATAATATTTACGCGGATACGACTGATATGAGTAAAATGCGTCAGAAGTATGATGATAAAAAACTTAATTCAGATTACCAACAATTTTTAGCTGCGAAAATTCCAACCATGGCCACATGGGATGACCATGATTTTGGCCTAAATAATGAAGGAAAGCACTACCCAAAAAGAGCGCAGTCTCAAGCCGCTTACTTACGTCATTTCGATGTTCCAGCAGACGATCCCCGTCATACAACACAAGCCGGTATTTATGAAGCGAAAATGTTGGGACAACCAGGAGAACAAACACACGTTATCACATTAGATGCCCGATACTTCCGTTCACCAACATTTAGTAGTTACGGTGAATGTGAAGGCTCAAGTAGCACTATTTTAGGCATGGCGCAGTGGCAATGGTTGGAAAATGAATTAGCAAAACCATCGCAAATAAAGTTAATTGCCAGTGGCATTCAAGTGCTTCCTCCCTTGTATCAAGGCAGACCCAAATCTAAATACTGTACATATGCAGAAGGCACAACATTTGATAATGCGATTTCATCCCTCGGTGAAACCAATATGTCAGGTACAAGCTATGAATCTTGGGCTGAAATGCCTGCGCAAAGAGAGCGCCTACTACGTTTGGTGCAAAAATCAATAAATTCTGGTAAAACCAAGGCCGTCATCTTTTTATCTGGTGACCAACATTGGGGCGAATTACTTCAAAAAAATATACCAGCCAGTCATGAACATGGTAAAGCGACAACAGTCTACGAAATCACCGCATCAGGTTTTGGACAAAGTTGGCCGTATCACATTGAAAATCCATTGCGTCTTCCTATTTATGCCGACGCTAAAGGCGATAATAATTACACGCAGCAATGTCAGTTTCCAGCGAAACATGCAGGAAAAACATATCGAGGCTGTACTAGTGAAGGTCGCGAAAAGCCCTGGTGTTATACGCAACTGGATAACGATGGCAACGGCACCAATCAGCACTGGGGATTCTGCGCAACAACAGGCGACACTATTCCAACAGGCCGAGTCGGTACAGTGAGTCAAAATGTCAATCAAATGACAACCAGTGACCATCACTTAATCAATAAATCCGGTAGTAACTATGGAATGCTAGACATTGATTGGCAAAACAGAGAAATAAAACTCTCTATTCAAACAGCAACAGAAGAAGCCGTTTCCACAATAGTACGTTTCTAATACACAAATAAGTGAGGTTTTGTACCTCACTTATTATAGAAGTGGAATATCCCATTGGATTTCACAATAGAAATACCTCTATACAGATATTTTCACCGCAGATTCAAGTCTGAAGTGCACCACGCTTAAAATCAGAGCTAACTGCTTTTTATGATCGACCTATCAACAAATGAAAAAATTAAATTAGAGTCGAAACTCAACTTTAATTTATACAAATAATCAACAAGGTTATTTTCCCATTTACGCTTTTCCATTATACATTATTGAAATAAAACTCTAATCAGATGGTCACTATAACTCAGTGGTAACCATCCATATCGACGGTAATAAATAGTGATTCCCACCCATACTGAAGAACTTAATTACCCCTTTTACACACGTGTAATCTCTGGATGTTATTGAAAGATATGTTTGGCGTTTATGT
>NZ_JAGJEF010000157.1:0-2894 GCF_018100875.1 Pseudoalteromonas sp. MMG012 | reverse complement strand
ACAGGGCTTATTTACAGGGTCGCACTCATTGCTATAGTTCAACACTTCATTGAGCTGAACTAAAAATTTCGTCGCTCTGAACTAAAACGTCGTCGCTCTGAACTAAAATTTCGTCGCTCTGAACTTGTTTCAGAGTCCACTCTCATTATCCCACAAAACACATAGACCCTGACCTACATCAGGGAGACAATACGGGGCTCTGCCCCCTGTATTTCCACATCGTTATTCAATGAAACATTAATTCCTGACCTAACGCCAGGGTGCTATCTCCCAGTATTTGCACACTAGCTAAAAGCTTTATGACTCAGTACTTAAGCGACGGATTAACAGAAACTTCGTTGTTATGAAGCAACTCTTCATTGCGCAGAGCCACCACCCTTCGTCACTCTGAACTAAAACTTTCGTCGCTCTGAACTTGTTTCAGAGTCCACTCTCAATATCCCACAAAACACATAGACTCTAACCTACGTCAGGGAGACAATACGGAGTTCTATACTCTGTATTTCCACATTACTATTCCACAAACACCAAGGACCCTGACCTGCACCAGGGAGACAATACGGAGTTCTATACTCTGTATTTCCACATTACTATTCCACAAACACCAAGGACCCTGACCTGCGTCAGGGAGGTAATACGAAGGCTCTATTAGCCTGTATTTGTACATCATTCCCCCGAAAATATCATGAGCCTTAACGTACACCGGGGAGGTAATTCGCCTCTGGATCAAAACGCAAAAGGCCAACTCAATAAGTTGACCTCTTCCTATATCGCAGGTGTAAACCCCGCCCCTAATGACTTGCATTCATCAATGAAAGCAGCTCAGAGCCGTGCCCGTTATTATATATCGCGCGTACTTCGCTGAGCGTAATAGCACGGCGCCATACTGCAAAATCATCTAAATCCGCTTTTAAATTATAATGATATCTGCCAGTTCCATCTTGACCAATGTTCCAATCAAGCTCTGAATTAATATCACCCACGTTTGAAATATCACCAGCAATAATATTCAACTCACCAGAGGGACTACCTGCGTACAAAGTTGCCACGCCTTGGCGGTCAAACGATGCCACCAATAACCACCAACCATTAAAAGTGTAATCAATAGGGTCTATGTCTTTTCTATCAGAGCGTGATGAGGCGATGTTAATACCAAAATCATCCCCATTCCCCTCATTGGCAAGCAGTAACGTACCTCGGTTTGCACCACTTACCCAGTTTTTGTTCCCTACAATAACAGGATCACCCACTTGATCACCGCTTACTCTATACCATGTCATAAGGGTAAAGTCGGTGTCGGTGCCAAAATCTAACTCACTTGATTTACCTAAAGTTAAGTGCTCTTTTTTGCCATTTATTTTCACATATGTACCAAACTTTCCGTTCGCGCGCAGCTCTGGTGATCCGCCGCCTACCTGAGCATGAGTGTGATTACCCGATGCATCTTCATAGTTACCATCAAAAGGAAGGTACGTTGTCAGGCCGTGATCAATTCCTTTATCACTTTCCGGTCGAGTATTTTGCCCTTGTACTGTGCCATCCATATTTGCTGGTATAGCCAAACCATGGTGAGCCAGTACAGTGGGGGCCGCATCATAATTGCGCGGAATACCAGACAAATACCCCTGCTTAGCCACCTTTGATGTGACTAAAAAAGGAATTGTGTAGTTATCAGCAGCATGAATACCATGCGATGAGCCTCGTCCGCCATGATCTGATGTCACCACAATTTGCCAATCTTCATAAGTAAAATTAGGACGGGCTTTAATCGCCGCTAACAACTGCCCAATTTGACTATCAACGTCATTAATTTCATCTACATAACCATCATCAGATGCCGTAAAACAACAGGCATGGCCTGCCCCATCCACATCGTCTAAAAATATAAATAGTGCATCTATGTCGGTACCTTGTGGCCAGTTTGATGCACTATAGGTACCCTTGATAATATTCACTGCATTTTGGGTGTTAACTGCATCATTTGCATCAATTTTAAGATCCGCGGTGTTAGTAATTTGCATATCGGTTCCCCAAGTCACCAGATACGCAGTATTGAGAGAAGAGTTTGACTGCTCTAATAGTGTTAGATAATGGGGATAGGTTGAATAATTGCCACCCGCAACATTACCATTACCAGTTACCCCACTTTTTTTAGCGGTTACACCGGTCATAATACCAACATGATTCGGGCCACTGTTTGGCGCCGCGTCTGTCATCGTTTGCGCATAATGGGCAAACGCAGCTTTATAACCCGCGGCCCAGGTACCATTGATTAATGTATCAAGGTGAGGCGTGTTCGCATTTTCAATACCATCTCCACGTAACCCATCAACTGCAATTAGTAATGAGTGTGTACTGGCCAAAGATGCTGAAGACATACCAAGTGCCGTACAGCACAGTGTTGTGTTTAATAGCTGTTTGAATTGGTAACAAAGCGTTGAATATTTATTTTTCATCGTTTTTCCTGTGAGTTAATTGGTCTATCAAATATTGGACTAGACCAGAAAACGATAAACATTAATTATTACTTTTCGGTGATTTAAATATTGCATGTAGATAACAATTTGATGAAATATTCAACAAAACGATACAAAAAATGAATGCTTGCTTAGTAAAGTAGTGACATTAAAGCCATTGATGTGATTGTAACTATTCAGGCCAGTTCAAAGCCACCACTTAAGACATTGTTTAGAACAACACCCCGCCGTTTATAAAAAACCTCGTCGCTCTACAAACACATCATCGCTCTATAAAAACATTGTCGCTCTGAACTTGTTTCAGAGTCTAGTAACGACTTAATCTCAGATTGATATGAAACACCAAAGTCTTTAAACATCAGTTACTCCAGCCAAAAAGAAACCAGCAAATGCTGGCTTCTATGTTTAGTTTATAGT
>NZ_JAGJEF010000156.1:0-2903 GCF_018100875.1 Pseudoalteromonas sp. MMG012 | reverse complement strand
ATTTCTGCGTTACACATACGTTGCGAATCCACGACGGAGAGATCTACAGACGCGAGATTTCCAATATTTAGATCTTCTTCCACGTCTAAATTTTTCATTGTGATTTTCTTTTTACACGCTGGATTGTTTTGTGCGATTGCTGAGCCTGCAGCTTCAATTAACCCATCGGCTAGATTGATCGTTTTAGCTGAGGCCGCTTGTACGAGCAACAAAGGCACAACAGCCGCGATTGTGTAAGTGATAGATTTACTCATAATGTTACCTTTCTGACTTTGAGGACTGATTTGATACTGCTAACGTTTGGTTTAAAAAGCTTCTTTACTAGAAGCTTTTAACTTCAATGTAGAAATCAATCAGAAAATTTAAAAAGAAAAAGTAAAGTATTTTGTTGCTGTGTATCTACAAATTAGATACGTTTGTATCCACGCTTTAGATACGTTTGTATCCACGCTTTAGATACGTTTGTATCAGCAATTTAGATACTCATATGGATGGACGAACGATATTAAAAGGGTTGGAGTGACAAATGGACGAGAAAGAGCTTTCAGAAATAGAGCGCCGAGTTGAAATAGTTATCGCTTCTTTCATAGATGACTTTCTTCTTCGAAGTGAGCCGAAAATTTCCCCAGTTGAAGTATTTAATAAAATACTTTCGCTAGTTCAGATACCACTAACCTTTGGTGTTGGGATTGACACCGTAGGAGGTCATGCAAGTAAAGTTCATTGGTTTGCAGGCGAAGACGGTTATGCTGCGGCCCTTAACTCTAAGTGGGAAAAACATAAAAAGGATGGCGAAATCCATCCATTCAGTGTGTTTGATGCGCGAGATTTACGAGACCGGAAGTATATTTTCTATGTTTTTCAAGTTTGCCCTAGCACCGGTGAATCAAATCTTAAACCGATATCATCCCAAAAAAGTCAATGCAAAGACCGTTCGACACACTTAATAAGACTTAATATACAATCCTTTTTGGAAGCCATATCACGCGAACCAGACTGGGGCATTAACAGAAGTTTTATTGATGCTGTATCAGCAGGTCTTTCAGAGTTCTTGGGGATTACTGGCGCACAATACTGGCTTGAAGAACAATCTCGGCAAATTTATAAACAGAAATCAGCGTTGGCTAAAACTCGTCAGCATAAATCCGCCTATACAAAAGAACCCTTTGATATTTTACCGTGGTATGAACAGAGCGGAGGAATTGCAGATAATTTATATAGCCCAAAAATAAGAAATTATGCGCTGTCGGTGAGACGTTTTAATGAGACAGCAAAATGCGACCAGTTCAACTTACCAGATTTCGTGATTTATGCGCGCTCAAATTATGTTACTGGGGAATACCGTTACGATAAAGCATTTAACTACCGTCTTAAGGTAATTATGGGCGAGCAACAGCGTTCCGATATAAAAAATTTTTTTATTATGCTTAAAGATCATCTAACGCATGGAACGAGTTTAAGCGAGCTTGGGATTTGCTTGTATAGAGATATTCCACAAATAGATGAAAACAAGGAGCGTTTAGAAACAATGGAGAGCTACGATAATCTTTTTTTTAAAGTATTAAAGGGACTCGTAAGCATTGATTCAAAAGGAACGATAGAAAGCGGGGATGGTGATAGCGATCGTGGCATAGAGAGTCTGTTGGATATTTTCTTAAGCGAATTTGAAAAAGATGCAGCTTCCTTCGCTGATGCCTGTTTTGTTACAGGTTTAATTTTCTACCGTTTTCCTTTTCTAGCAGGGGGAGTTGGAAGAATTAAAAATAACTTCTCAGTTGATGATATTGGTGGTAAGTTCAATGTAAGCATGATGCGTATTTGCATAGCGCATTACGTGTTTGAAGCAATGAAACCGAAAAACCAAACCCTCAAAGCAGGAGAAACTGTTGCATTAGTTTTGCTGCCGATTTATGTTTGGTCGCGAATTCCTGTCGTTATCGCACACGTTGTTACTTCTTCTTCAGATCCTGGTCGTTTGTCTAGTCACTCTGTGTGGCACCAAATATTTCACGTTACCCAGAATCTGGGAAGAGAGTTAAAGAGACACTTTAGGAAATCGCTTGAAAAAGAATTCATCCTATTGGTAACCGAAAACACAACACAAATATTCCGACAGTATATTTCAAAAAAGTGTGACATGGAGACTGTCATTCAAGCTGTCGACACCCTTAGCGATTTTTTTGGTCAGCTATCCTTTGAGCTTCCATATCCACAAGTGAAAGTGTCAATACGAAATGGAACTAACCGAGCTATTCTTCTAAGTGAATCAGACATTAAGGTGGCAGGAACTATCCTTAAACTAGAAGTAAGTGATAACAAAAGTTACCCATATTCAAGAGCGTATAAAACATTTAATGGAGATCGTGAAAGACTTAAAAAGAAGTTACTTACTTGCTTAAAGAAAAACCTAGTACAGCTGAATAATGAAGTTGTAGTTGAAATAGTTAAGCGTTCAAGCATGGGGTTGCGACCTCATAAAGATAGCTGTTTGGTAAATAGTATTTTGGAGGAATACGGTATACACAAGGGGATCATGCTTACAATCCCAACTCCTAGGTTAAAAGTACAAGAAATGTGCGAAGCCGCTCGCAAAGGAGTGAACCCCGTGCCAGATTATGATCGGAAAAATCCTGCAACGCCAACCCCAGAAGTTTATTTAGAGTATTACTTTAGCGAGTACTTGAGCTTCTTTGGTGCAAGTACAAATAGCATTAATTTAAAAGAGCTGAGAGATATTTTGTCAAAACGAACATTTACAGCCATCAAACAGCATTACTTTAGGCGAGATATTAAGCTTTCCGATATAATACCTAAATCTATCTGAGACCTTGCCGCTATGGTTAATTCGACAGAGGATAAACGACATATTTATCTACTATGGAACAAGGTTTTTACCAAATCAA
>NZ_JAGJEF010000155.1:0-2905 GCF_018100875.1 Pseudoalteromonas sp. MMG012 | reverse complement strand
GACAGCAAATAGGACAGGCACATTATTATACACTCTCCAATTGCTGGCCATGTTAACCAATACTGCTCGTTATGAAAACCATTAAAAAATGCGACCAATGAATATTCGTTTATTTCTCCTTTGCTATTCTAACGTCGATTTCCGAATTCAAGACAAGCAAAACAGCAAGCTGATGTGCTTGCTAGGTTCGTTTTGATGGTTTTTATATTCTATAGAATACGTGTTGTGTTACCCAGCCCCTTTGTACCATTTAACGTCATTCTTTGCCGCCTGTCGGCATAAAGCGTGTTTACTCCCTGCAAAGTTTGCATATTGTCGTCTAAAGCTTTGTACCTGCTCTAACAATACCGTTTCTTCTATATTGAGAATCACTAATACTCTTGGTATCGAGCGGCTTATATAGCCTGTCTTTTTTGGGTGTACATGGCGGCCACTCCAATCTACCAATTCAAAATAATCTAGTAAGCTAAATGGGATGGTTCCTGCTAAGTGCTCTCCACCAAATGGTTTTAATTCCGCAGGTTGACTTATATCAGCTGGGTCATCTTTTTGAGGGATGTTTTGAGAAGGATTTAATTGTGCTTTCTTATTGTCTTTTATTTGAGCTTTAAAGTGTAGTAACCGTTCTTGAATTGACGTATAATCGCTCTCTTCAAGCGTATTTGCCATATTCGCTCTGATTGGATTTAAATCTACATACGCCATGCAGCTCAATAGTGCTCTTTCATCTAACAGAGCTTGGGACTTATAGCGGCCCTCCCAATATTTACCCGTACAGTTATCTTCTTTATTCGCTTCTTTGGCCATGAATTCGTTCAAATTCTTCATATACCAGCTAATGTCATACAACCTCAAACGCCATTTTGACACTATTTCATTGAAGAAACTCATCGCTGCATCATCGAGTACTTCTCCACTGATATATCGGTCTACCAATAAATCACCATTGTAAAGTTGATACCAGCGCTTAATAACGTCATCATCTGACCAATCAAGCGCAGTTTGCTTATTTACTTTCACAACAAGGTGATAATGGTTGCTCATAATCGCATAAGCCGCTATTTCTATTGCAAATACGCTACTGAGCAACTTCATTCTCTCGACCAACCACTCCCTTCTGTGGTCAAAGTTCTTTCCTGAATACTTATCTTCCCCACACAAAAAAGCACGGCGTACACACCGTGCTATTAAATGGTAATAAGGCGTTGCAGACAAATCAATTAAAGCATTCCTTGCTCTTGTCATTTTAATCACTTAAATAAACTGGATGTATAAACAGTAGTTAAACCACCCAATTATGCAAGAAATTTGTGCCTGTCCCATCTTATTTTCCATCCAATGATGGTATTTTGCTCAATATCAAGGCGCTTTTATGCAGTAATAGCGGGCTATTACAAATGAAAGCAACGCCGAGAGTGAGAAAAATAGCTTTATTGGGCAAATTCGCTTATCCAGAGCTGAGGTTAATTATATCGATACAGAAAAATTATAGCGCATAAGGCTTGATTTTGAGTGGCACCACTGACAAGTCTGTTGACCGCTAAGTGGTTTAGGAAGCGCTCAATGTCATGGTTACTCATATCCTTTGGGTGTTTTTTTTCATTAAAAATGATGAACGACTTGATCCAGTATAAGTACACCTTCTCAGTTTTAATGCTATAGCGCCTTGTGCGTAGTTCGGTTCGAACAGATTCAAGAAAAGGAGATGAAGACATAAGGTGCTCTATAGCTGTATTTATATACAGTTATAATTTAATTTCTCAAAATTGCTAGCCTCTCTTCTCGTTATGTAATTTAAAAAATGCACGTTTAAATTGACATATAAACTTAATCGACTGAATTATATATAGTTTTTATTTTAGTAAAATTACATAACGACCCAAATGATTCTCGGTTAAGTAAACTCTCGGTTTCATCCGTGGTGGGAGGTGATTGTTATGTGTTAGAAAAAATGTTAAGTTACTAATATATATTGAATTAATTGGCAGTTCTGAATGTCTCTGCATGAAATAAGGGCAGAGTGTTTATCGGAATTCACGCTAATACGCTGTTATAAGCTAGGGATAGTATGGATATCAATTCTAAGATTAAACTTTTACAAAAGCTTTTAGATAAATCAGAAATGGTTAAGGTTGAGAGCAGTGGTGATACTGATTTTAAGACATGGAAAAATTTAGTAGAAAGAACATTAATTAAAGTGTTTGGAAAAGAATCGACTGAATATGAGCACTTTAGTGATTTGAAATTTTATTATCCTGCAATGATTTATACATCTTCAAGTGATTATACTTCTGATCATTTAAGGTGTTTTAGAAGGGATTTTAAAATGTTAATTGATTCAATCCAAGAATATATAGGGGAATTTGAAGAAGATCCGCAAGATAGTGTGGTTTCCACTGAAGAATCACCAGCAGATATTTCAAAAATTTTTATAAGTCATGCATCAAAAGATGCAGATGTCGTGGAAGAAATTATTGAAATGCTTGAGTCTATTGGGATCGAATCTAACCAAATATTTTGTACTTCTTTTGAAGGGTATGGAATTGGCTTAGGGGAAAACTTTCTTGATACTATAAAGTCAGAATTATCATCAGATTCTTTAGTATTGTTTGTATTATCTGAAAATTTTTACAATAGTCCTGTTTGTATGTGCGAAATGGGGGCTACGTGGGTATTATCTAAAGAGCATATCCCAATTGTCGTTCCGCCTCTATCTTATGACGATATAAAAGGTGTATTTCCTTTATCACAAGGGTTTATTTTAACTGACCCTTTAAAGCTAAACTCCTTTAAAGAAAAAATAGAAAGCACTTTTAATGTATCTAACCCTCTCAGTTTTTCAACGTGGGAAAGGAAAAGAGATAGGATATGTAATCGCTTGTCTAGCATTGTAGAAACTAGCTTA
>NZ_JAGJEF010000154.1:0-2932 GCF_018100875.1 Pseudoalteromonas sp. MMG012 | reverse complement strand
GAAGCTGAGTGCGTTGACAAAACGTCAGCTTAACGTGGAAGTTGCTTTGGTTGATTTGTTTACTAATCCCAGCATTCGCCAATTTGCACGCTGGTTGCAAAAACGAAATGGTCCAGCCACAGAATTATACCCAGAAAAAATATTGCCGATAGGAAATCGCAGTCATGCACCATTAACGTTTGCTCAGCAACGATTATGGTTTATTGATACTATGCAAGGAGGATCTCACGCCTACAATATTTCACGGGCACTCGTACTGAAAGGGCTGGTAGATATTTCGGTATTACAGCGTGTTTTTACAACACTCATAACCCGGCATGCGATATTTAGAACGGTATATCAAACAGAAAATGAACAAGCCGTGCAAGTGATCCAAGATGTCCACGCGGTGGACTTTCATATTGAGCACGTTGACCTTACTCATTTAGCTGTAGCCCAGTGCAAGCGTGAAATAGCACAGCATATAGAGCAGCATCAGCAATATATTTTTGATCTTAAAACGGATGTTATGCTCAAAGTCAGTTTTCTAACTTGTTCGCCAGTTCAAGGGGTACTTTTAGTTAATATTCCGCATATCGCCACTGATGGCTGGTCAATGGATATATTGACTCATGAATGCTTTACGCTTTACGAAGCATACATTAAAAAGCAAGCTAATCCTTTACCAGTTTTAACGTTGCAATATGCCGATTATGCACAGTGGCAAAATAAATATCTAACAAGTAATGCATTAGATGCTCATTGGCAATATTGGCAACAACATTTGGCAGGGGCACCGAAAGTACATAGTCTACCGTTGGATTACAATCGCCCAACAGATAAAAATTACGTTGGTGCGAAGGTTTCTGAGCAACTAACAATGGATATAAGTCAATCACTATTGTTATTAGTACAACATTTTGAGCTGACGCCATTTATGTTATCTCATGCGTTATTGGCACTAGTACTATCTCGTCATAGTGGCAGTCATGATATTGTGTTAGGTATGCCGATAGCCAATCGCCAGCAAACTGAACTAGATGCGGTGGTCGGTTTATTTGTCAATACACTGGTATTGAGAATTGATACGGATCATGACGATTTAGCCAATTATTTAGCACATGTGAAGGCGGTACACCTTGAGGCGCAACAGCATCAAGATATGCCTTTTGAAAAACTGGTAGATAGGCTTGATGTAGAACGAACGGCTGCCCATACCCCATTATTCCAAATATTATTGGCAACACAAAATAATTTTTCAACGACTCCTATACCGCAAAGTAGTACTTTGGAAATTGAAAAGATCGCCAATGAAGCAATCACCGCTAAGTTTGACCTTGATGTTAATATTAGCATGCATCAGCAAGGGGTTGATATCGACTGGACATACGACACTGCAATATTTAATCGCGAGCGTATTGAGTATTTCAATCAGCATTTATGTCAATTATTGTACACACTAGCTAATTGTGCTGTTACACAGCCTATTTCGCTAAATGAATTGCAAATGTTAAATAGCCAAGAACGAGGAGCGCAATTAAGGTTTGCAACCGGTGATACAAAACAGTATCCACTTGAATGTGGTTTGCATACGTTATTTGAACAACGAGTAGATCAAGACCCAAATGCAGTGGCTATCCAAACGAGCGGTACGCAGCTAACGTATTTAGAATTGAATACCAGAGCCAACGCACTGGCTGCTTTCTTACAAGAGCAGCATCATATATCGACGGGACAAACAATTGCAGTGTGTTTAGAACGTTCAGAAACACTGCTTATTGCAGTGCTTGCGATTTTAAAAACAGGAGGGGCATATTTAACGATTGACCCAAGTTATCCAGACCCCAGAATTACCCATATTTTGACAGATTCAGGTACCGCACTATTATTGACTGAAAATCAGTACCAGAGTCGGTTATCTCATTTTGGTGGTACGCAGATATGTTTAGACTCAATGCAAAATTTGCATCACTACAGTGATGCAAATCTACCTAAGTCATCAAGCTTTACCACCAATTCTACGGCGTATGTAGTTTACACATCAGGCACGAGCGGTAAGCCAAAAGGCGTTCAAATTGCGCATACTGGAGCGGTCAACTTTGCTTGCTATCTTGGTCAAAAGTTTCAGATCAATCGTGATAGCAAAGTATTGCAATTGGCCTCTATCGGGTTTGATGCGTTTACGTTGGAATGGATGTGGGCGCTGATCAATGGTGGTGCATTGTGTATTAGTTCTGAGGACGATAAGTTTGATCCGATGAAAATGGCGAGCTATTTACAACATCAAGAGATCACACATGCTTTAATAACCCCTGCATACTTGCAACATCTACCTTTTCATCAAGATTATCATTTTCAGGCATTGATGGTGGGTGGTGAGGCTTGTGATGCTACGCTAGCAAATCAATGGGCGCAATGTTACCCCATGTATAATGCATACGGGCCATCGGAAGCATCGATTTGTTGCACAGTTTCTAAATTAAAGCCAGATACTGCTATTTCTATTGGTAAGCCAATTGACAATGTTCAAGTTTATGTACTTGATTGTGAAAAGCAATTACTCCCTACTGGCGCGATTGGTGAGCTTTATATTGCAGGTGTCGGTGTAGGTAAAGGGTACATCAACCAATCAAAACTAACAGCAAGTCGGTTTGTAATAAACCCATTTTCAGATAATGATGGCAATCTTTTATACCGCACGGGCGATCTGGCGCGTTATACCACAAATGGACAGCTTGAATACTTAGGCCGAATTGACGAGCAAGTAAAAATTCGAGGTTATCGCGTTGAGTTGGCGGAAATAGAGCAGCAATTGACGCAGAGTGCACTTATTAGGCAAGCTGCGGTCACCTGTTGTGGTGAAGGCAGTCACAAGTTTTTGGTGGCATACGTTAGTTTAGAATTATCAGAGATGTCAGCTGATGATATACCATCAACTTTAAGTGCTTTTTTA
>NZ_JAGJEF010000153.1:0-2953 GCF_018100875.1 Pseudoalteromonas sp. MMG012 | reverse complement strand
TACGTTATGTTAAATTGCTATATTCACGTCATATTGTTGTTGTAAGGGGTCGTTCATTTCTAGATTTAATTGTAAGGGGTCGTTCATTTCTAGATTTAATGATGAAGTAATATTTTAGAATTGATTGCTCTGAAGCCCCTATTAACTAAGGACTTCGCCTAGACTAACTCTAAAATCATTACAAATCAAATTACGTTTGTTTTTAGACAAAACCCGCTCATTTTGACTCATTCCACGATCATTCCTGCTCATTATACGTTTAGAATTAGATCACAATCGTTCACTTTAAAACGGGTTTAAATAACGTTTAAAGCTTCTCTACGGCAACTACACGATTAAAAACACTCACTGCTTAAGTTATGTACAGCAACTAAAGAGAAGCTGGAACTTGCTTTAAACCAAGTCCCTGTTAAATGTCAGTTAACCGCTAACAAACACTCCGCATATTCTTCCTCTGCACAAATCCCTTTACACAACTCATCAACATCAAAAATACAAGATACATCGGGCTGATATTACCGCTGCTTTTACTATCAGATACTGCAGTGGTTGAGTCGTTAACAACCAATGTGACAGATGCTACTGTAGAATTTGATATTGAATCAGACACTGAATAGCCAAAGGTAATAGATGCAGGTGAATTAACGTTCGGTGTAAGTGAAACTTCACCCGTATTGGCGTCTAATTTAAACCCAGCTATTTGCTCTACTGAATCTACATGGTAGGTGATTATATCGCCATCAGGATCACTACCCTTAAGCTCTATGGTAATTGGCTTATTGCGCTCTGCAACATGTGATAAAGCCACTGCTTGTGGGGCCGTGTTTGTTAGCGTAATATCTATGTTTTTTACAGTGGAATTAACTCTACCGTCATTGCCTCGGTATTGAATACTTTCAACGGTTTTATAACTCGTTGGTGCATAACGTAAAGTATTGGTATTTTCATTGGCCCATGATAACTGCCCTACTTGAGGGCTATTGATAAATGTGTAAATGATTTTATCACCATCTTCATCAGTTAATGGCAACGAGAACTCAATGGGCTTACGCCAGTGAGTTAATAAAGCAATATCACTAAGTTGTGGAGGTTTATTGTATACATCAATATTTACGATACCTCGTGCGGTCTCCCATTCCCCTTTTAAAATACTATAACTTAGGGTTTCTCGGCCGAGGATATCAGGGGTGTACTCAAACGTGCTTGACTCACCTTCAATTGTCGAAAGTTCACCCAACCGCGAAGACGATGTCCATACATACCGCGTACTTTCTTCCGTATTTGGCAGTTTAACTATTAATGATTTATTTGCGTGCACCCGCAAGTTAATATCTGCAATTGCTGCAACGTCTATTTTATTACTCGCAACTTCAAATATAGATGGCTTTGATCCTGACGTTACAACCAATTTTTTGTCGTCGATAATACGACTATTAACAAATTCGGTGTTGGCGATCCCCTCTATTTCCCAATCAATTTTTTTGTTTAACGTATCAAATTGACCAAATCGATTTTTACAAGAATATATCAGTTTATTAAGTCCACTTTTTTCTAACCCAACTGCCGTATCATTGTCACAAAAACGCGCGATAACTATCGGATCTATTGATACATTTATTACCTTTAATTCACCAGCTTTAGTTAAAGCGTAAACTCCCGTTTCTTCGAAATGTGCAGCTGTGGATAAATCAACATATGCACCGTTACCTAACTCAATAAAGTCTTCTCCATATTCGTAATACAACGTAGACTCTTTAAATTGAATATACATTCCGTGTTTTAGGTGGTTGTCTATTGCTCTCTCATAAGCGAACTTTTTAAGCGGGTTGTTCACATCTACAGGCAGCGATTTAGTGATTAGGACTTCTCTGCTGTTATTGTCGTAAAGACGACTGATCTGTAATCTATATTCATTAATTTCAACGTTGAAGAACTCGATATCCTCTTGTTTGCCGTCAAGATCAATATCAACCCTGTGATCAAACCTTTTATTTAACTCATATGTACCAGAACCAAAGTCTTGCTTAGTTAAGGTTTGCCCTTGTGATATTTCTATTACTGTTTTTTGTTCTATATCGCGTAAGCCACCCGACATCGCACTTTCGACAGAGTACCTGCCGTAGCATGTTAACCCTACTTGTGTCGCTGTGTATTTGATGACTGAATTAAGGTAAGAATTTTGACATCGATTATCATGTATCGGCATTTGTATCTTAGTCGGATCTTCGGCATCAATACTTTTATGTACAAAGTTATCTTCAAATTCAGTGCGACCAACTAAATCTAGCGTACCATCAAAATTTACATCACCGTAATGAATAACGATATGTTGAATGTAATATGCTTGATTAGAACGACTAAACTCTCGGCACAAAGGCGTCGATGGTGATAACTGTACCGGATCAATACAGTATGATGGGCTGTAGTGGTGCCTCAGGGGCCCTGTTTTAGATTCTGTCCACGTTGCTACGAACGCGTTATCTCCAGCAACCGTAGGGGAAATAAAGCGCTTACCGCTGTAACTTCTTAGTTTTGACTCACTTTTAACTTCAATTATGTCGAACTTTCTGATTGTTTCCAGCTCTACAACTCTTTGCTCAGTTACAACAACTTCGTCTAAGTCGTCATTATTTAGATCTTGAGCATGTACAAATTGCATATCAGTGAACAAACCAGGACTTACATTAAAAACTCGCGTAATTTTATCATTCTCTTCTTCGTATATATCACCATTTGCAAAAAGCAGCTGTGCTGAATTCGCTTTGGTAAAGCTACCAGAGATCATATCACCCCCTATATCACCATGACTTACTATCGTTATACTCGGCAATATAGAAACCTCGTATAGCGTATTTAGCGAGCTGATGAATAGTTTTGAGCCATCCCAAGTAGTTAATGAAAGCAGCGGTTCCTGCGATATCAGTTCTGAAAATAAAAGTTGCTTGGTTATTAC
>NZ_JAGJEF010000152.1:0-2981 GCF_018100875.1 Pseudoalteromonas sp. MMG012 | reverse complement strand
CCTTGATATTGAACAAAATATCATCATTGGATTGTAAGTAAGTTTGTTTTCAAAACATTTTCTATTCCAAAACCCTTATCCAAACCTGAGGTTAGAGTACAAAAAAGCCTGCGTTATGTAGGCTTTTCGCTGAGGCCGAATTTCGCGCTGAATTTACACTTTTTGCGCAAATGGCGTGCCCATACGAGTGGTTGTTTCAGGTAACTCACCTTCTAAGAAGTCAGCTTCATTTGCACCCCAAGCTAAAATAACCGTTGAACCTAATTTAAAGCGACCCATTTCTTCACCTTTTTTCAAACGAACCGCATTTGTGCCGTTGTCAGGGTAATCCCAGCTAAATACGTCTTTACCAGCTGGTGGCGTGACAGTTCCTGCCCAAATAGTTTCGATGCTGGCCACTATCGTAGCACCAACTAGCACCATCGCTAATGGGCCCATAGCCGTGTCAAAAATAGCCACAACGCGTTCATTTCGCGCAAATAAATTTGGCACATTTTGTGCGGTGAGTGGGTTAACCGAAAACAAGTCACCAGGTACGTAGATCATACGTTTTAAGGTGCCATCAACTGGCATGTGAATTCTGTGGTAATCTTTCGGTGCTAGGTAAATACAAGCAAATTTCCCACCTAAGAAAGGCGAGACATCGTCTTCTTTCCCGCCCAGCAAGGTTTGCAGACTATAATCATGCCCTTTTGCTTGGATAATTTGTCCGTCAACCACGTCACCTAACTGGCTAATGGCACCGTCAACTGGGTGTGCAATGATATGCTCATCTTCTGCTAGTGGGCGGATCCCGGGTTTTAAAGGTCGAGTAAAAAACTCATTGAAGGTTTTATAATGTGCCGGATTTTCATACAAAGCTTCACTCATATTAATTTTGTATTGCTTAATAAAAAGCTTTATTAATTGTGTGGTCAATGCACCTGCTTGTGCTGCTGCAAGTTTGCCTACAAGGCGTGATATCGCATGCTTAGGCATGGCGTATTGCATGGCAATTTTAAATTTATCCAAGTTCACTTTACGATTCCTACAAAATTTTTGCTGATTCTAACATACTTTCACTGCGTGATTATACGCGGGGAGCCCTTGCTCCGGCGCGGCCATCGGCCATAGATTCAAGTATGCGGTGGTAGCTATCAAAACGTAATTGACTGATCTGTCCTGCTGTAACGGCTTCAATTAACAAACAGCCTGGATCGTTTAAATGTTTACAATCTCTAAAGCGGCATCCGCCGATAAACTCTCTAAACTCTTTAAAACAAAAGGTTACGCGTTCAACGTCAAGGTGCCATAAGCCAAACTCTCGAATTCCTGGTGAGTCAATCAGGTTGCCGCCAGATGGAAGGTGATGTAAGCGAGAGACGGTAGTCGTATGTTGGCCTAGTCCACTGTTTTCAGAAACCTGTTTAGTTAGAATATCAGCGTTAGGTAGAACAGTATTTACTAAAGTCGACTTACCAACACCGGATTGGCCAACAAAAATGCTGTTTTTATCAACGAGCTGCTGCTTTAGTTCTTCAATACCTTGTTTCGACTTATTACTGACGAGTAAAACTTTGTACCCTAGATCTCGGTAAATATTGAGCACATCTTCGATGAGTTTCAACCCTTCCTCATCAAGCAAATCAATTTTATTGAGTACTAAAATGGGTTCAATACCCATATCTTCACACGCGACAAGGTATCGATCGATAATTTGTGGTGTAAACTCAGGCAGGACTGCAGAGACCATGAGTATTTGGTCAATGTTTGCTGCGACAACTTTGATCCCATCGTAAAAGTCGGGGCGAGTGAGCTGGCTACGGCGTTCTTCTGTTGCTTCAATCACGCCAGCTAAATCACCTTCACTGACTTTTGCGCGGCGGAATATCACTTCGTCGCCGCACACTAAGTTCGAGACTGTACGGCGAATATTACAACGCAACACTTCCCCGTTAATAGTTTCAATATCGGCATGTTGACCAAAACGGCTAAGTACCACTGCATTTTCAGTCGGGCCTAAGTTGTCGGCCTGCCATGCGGTCTCTGTTATGTCTGCTTTTTGCTGTTTAGCTTTGTGCAAACGTTTTTGATGGTTGGCACTGATCCGTCTGGATTGGCCTTTAGTGAGTTTCTTTTGTTTTGCCATGTTCACTTTGATCTTTCGTTCAATAAAAGGAAATTTGTTTAAATTTGCCTATTAATGTACTGTTTGTTTTGTGAGCCGCATGTAATTGGTCTATAACTCAATTAAATGCCCCGCTTTTTAAAAAAAAGCTTTAGGTCAACTGATGAAGCTAATATGATATATGTTATTGCACTGGATCTAAAGGAAAGTACCGCTAAGGTAGTTTATGTCTTTGAATGAATCAAATTTGATTTGGCTTGATCTCGAAATGACGGGGTTAGAACCAAAAACAGATAAAATACTAGAAATAGCCACGGTAATCACTGATGGTGATTTAAATATATTGGCCGAAGGGCCAGTAATCGCCATTCATCAAAGTGATGAACTTCTTGATGGTATGGATGAGTGGTGTACTAACCAGCACGGTCGTTCAGGGTTAACTGCGCGTTGTAAAGCGAGTCAGTTTTCTGAAGAAGATGCTATTAAACAAACATTAGACTTTTTGAAAGCATGGGTGCCACCAGCGAAGTCACCTATGTGTGGGAACTCCATAGGACAAGATCGTCGTTTTTTGAATAAATATATGCCAGAACTAGAGGCTTATTTCCATTACCGTAATTTGGATGTGAGTACGGTAAAAGAATTAGCAAGACGTTGGAAGCCTGAATTGTTGAAAGATGTGACCAAAAAAAGTTCACACCTTGCTTTGGATGACATCAAAGATTCTATTATGGAATTGAAGGTGTATCAGCAAAAATTCTTTAATCTGTAAAAAAACGCTTGCAAAGCTTTTTTTATCTTGTAGAATCCTGCCCCGCTTAAGACGAGAAGCCTAGTGGGGTTTTTCTTACCAATCTTAAGTTGTAAGTTTTAG
>NZ_JAGJEF010000151.1:0-3054 GCF_018100875.1 Pseudoalteromonas sp. MMG012 | reverse complement strand
GATAGATCGCAGTGGGGCTATTAAAGCGTCATTTTCACAACAACGATTGTGGTTGGTAGATAAATTAGAAGGTAGCCAGCATTATAATGTTGCGGCGGCGCTGGAGTGCCAAGGACCATTAGAGATAGAGGCCTTGCAATGTAGTATTGACCAAATAGTGGCGCGTCATGAGGTACTGAGAACCTGCTTTGAAGAGATCGAGGGAGCATGTTACCAACGGGTAATGCCATCGCGACCAGTACCATTAGAGGTGGAAACATTCACATCAAGTACAGTACAGCCACAAGTGATACAACAACATATCGATGAGATGGCGCTGGCAGCGTTTGATTTAAGCAGTGATTTGATGCTGCGGGCTAAAATTTTGGTATTGTCAGCGGAGCGACACGTGTTGTTGTTTACGTTGCACCATATAGCCTCAGATGGCTGGTCGATGCAGCTGTTGATTAAAGAATTCAATGCGTTTTATCAAGCAGCGTTAACAGGGGAGCCGGCACAGGTACCCACGTTGGCGATTCAATACGGCGACTATGCCCATTGGCAACAAACACAATTGGGAGAAGATACACGAGCGCAGTTATTAACGTATTGGCAAGCACGTTTAGCGGGTGTGCCGAGTTTACATGCATTACCTTTAGATAAGCCTCGGCCAGCGAAGCAAGATTTTACATCGGGGTATGTGCGTGGCACGGTTAACGGGAAGGGATTAGCAGGATTAAAAGCGTTAGCCCAAGCGCAAGGGGTTACCTTGTTTATGGTATTGCAAGGGGCACTGTCGGTGTTATTAAGTCGCTTAAGTGGCGAGTTGGATATTGTACTAGGCGTACCGACAGCAGGGCGCAGTGAAAGTGAGCTGGCCCCTTTGATTGGCTTTTTTATTAATACATTGGTTAGCCGTACTCAAGTAGATTTGACGGAGTCATTTACCACTTTACTGACACAGGTAAAAACAGACACGCTAGCGGATTATCAGCATCAAGCATTGCCATTTGAGTTGCTAGTTGAAGCGTTAAACCCAGAGCGAAGCTTGGCTTATAACCCAGTATGTCAGGTTAAATTAGTCTTACAGAACCATAGAAGCAGTGAAGATGAAGCATTAACCTTGGGTGATGCGACATTAACCCCATTGGCTCAGGGTCAAGAACAAGTCCGTTTTGATTTAGACCTGACGTGCTCAGAAGGGGAAGATGAGCTGGTATGTCATTGGCGTTACCAGAAGAGCTTGTTTTTAGAGTCGACGATAACGGAGTATGCGCGGTGTTTTGAGCATGTGTTAGATGCAATTGTAGCAGCACCAAGCACGGCTATTGGCGCGTTGAGGTTATATGATGATAAAGCAGAGCAGGCACTGATAGCAAGGAGCCAAGGTGTAGCGTGTGACCATCGTCGAACGGACAGTGTGATGGCGCAGTTTGCCGCACAAGCGCAGAAGACGCCGCAGCGAATAGCGGTAACAGATAAGCGGCAATCATTGAGCTATGCGCAGTTGCATAAGCGAGTGAATCAACTGGCCCACTACCTACAAGAGCAAGAGATAGGGGTAGGAGAGCGAGTTGCTTTGGTATTGGATAGAGATGTTTCATTGCTGGTAGGGATGCTGGGAGTGATGACAGCGGGCGCGAGTTATATCCCCTTGAGTCCGCAGAGCCAAAAAGCGCGCTTAGCAGATATTTTTGCAGATGCGGGTGTGACGCAAGTATTGGTATCAGCGAGTCTGTTAGACACATTGCCAATTTCAGGGATAGATGTACTGATGTTGGATGAACAGACATGGGATTTGTCGGAGTATGAGGATGATACCCCAGAGATTGAATATGACTTAGAAGAGAGTGCGTATGTTATTTATACCTCAGGGTCAACGGGAAAACCCAAAGGGGTAGAGATAAGTCATCGAGGGTTGAGTGATTACTGTGGCTATGGGTTAAAGCAGTATTATGGAGCGCACTTAGCGGGTAGCTATGTAGTGACATCACATGCGTTTGACATAGGGGTGCCGAGTTTATATTTGCCGCTGTTGGCAGGAGGCAGTGTGATATTGGCTCCTTGGGGGCAAGAATTACCAAGTTGTGCAGCGCATTTAAAAGAGACAGATGAGGCGCAGTTATATCGTATGACGCCGATGCATGCCGAAGCGTTGTTACTGTTATTGGAAGGATATAGGGTAGAAGCAGAGCATGTGTTGGTGATAGGAGGGGAAGCTCTGACGGTTGAGCTAGCGGAGCGTTTGCAGGAGACATTTGTACACAGTCAGATATATAACCATTATGGTCCGACAGAAACGGTAGTGGGCTGTAGTTTGTATGATGTTACGCACAACTTGGACAAAGGGCTCAGGGCGAGCGAGACAGTGCCGATAGGGTATGCGATGGCAAATACAGGATTATATGTTGTAGACGAAGGAGGGCAACAGCAAGTTAGCTCAGGGGTTGGGGAGTTATATGTTGGGGGTCCTTGTGTGGCGAAAGGGTATGTTAATGACGAACAGAAGACGGCGGCAGCTTTTGTTTATGTGCCTTGGTTAGGGGGGGAGCGGTTATACAGAACGGGAGATAGGGTTCGACGGCTAGGGTCGGGCGCGTTGCAGTTTTTAGGGAGAAAGGATGACCAAGTGAAGCTGCGAGGATACCGTGTAGAGCTGGGAGAGATAAGCAGTGTGTTGCGAGAGCAATCACAAGTAAGGCAAGCGGCAGTGCTGGTACATGGAGTAGGCGCAGAGGCAGAGCTAGTTGGGTATGTGGTGGCAGCAGAGGAAGTAGAAGATGAAGGTGCTTACTTTGGGGACTTAGAGCAGATATTAAAGGAGCGATTGGCGGAGTATATGATACCAAGTCAATGGCAGCGTTTGGATAAGATGCCATTAACAGCGAATGGTAAATTAGACAAGGGGAGGTTACCGGGTATCACGGGGCATGCGAAAGCAGAATATGCAGCGCCGGAGGGAGCATTAGAGCAGGCGTTGGTGAGCTTATGGTGTGAAGTTTTAAAGCGAGAGCCACAACAATTGAGTGTCACGAGTAACTTTTTTAGTTTAGGGGGCAACTCCTTGTTAGCTGT
>NZ_JAGJEF010000150.1:0-3061 GCF_018100875.1 Pseudoalteromonas sp. MMG012 | reverse complement strand
AGTTACCGCCTTACCCGAGAAAACAGCCAATAAAAATCAACCAACAACGCAAACTGAGGCGCAACTGTTGACTATTTGGAGTCAGATCCTCAATCAAGCAGAAGCGACAATCGACACTCGAGTTAGCTTTTTTACGCAAGGTGGACATTCTCTACGAGCAGTAAAAATGCAGACAGCGATAAAAAAAACCTTTACTAAAACTATATCATTGCAAACCATTTTTACCGCGCAGAGTATTTATGAAATAGCGAAGTATCTAGATAAGCACACTGATTTTACTATTGTATCGGAGATATTGCCGCAGCAAATTGAGTCACAAACTTATAAGCTATCTTATGCTCAGCAGCGCTTGTGGTTTATCGATAATATGAATCAGGGGAGCACGGAATATCACATCACATCGGCGTTACGCGTGTGTGGGAAGTTTAATCTAGACATTGCTCAGCAAGCATTTTCCCAGATCATTGCGCGTCATGAAGTACTCCGCTCTGTATTTGTAAAAAATGCTGATGGTGAAGTTTCTCAACGAGTAAATGATCACCATCCATTTAGCATTCGTCAAGTGACGCTAAAAGATCTCACTGGTGAGCCACAAAATAAAGCGTTAGAGCAAGAAATAAAAACAACACATAATGCATGCTTTGATTTAGCCCATGATCTATTGCTACGAGTGACTTGTGTTCATTTGGCACATGAGGATGTGGCGATTGTTTTAACTATGCACCACATTGCTTCTGATGCTTGGTCCTTAGGCATATTGGTTAACGAATTCAGCATGTTGTATAGCTCTTTGAAAAATCAAGAGGATGCTTGTTTAGTACCACTTCCTGTGCAATACCGAGATTATGCTCATTGGCAGCATCAAAGTGATATGCAATCGCAAATAATCCAGCAATTGGCATACTGGCAACAGCAGCTGAGTGATCTGCCGAGTGTTCATCAAATACCGTTGGACTATTCACGACAAGGGATTAAGTCAAATAAAGGAAAGCGTGCGCGATTGCAATTAGAACCGTCACTTGCTGAGGCTATAAATAATGTCGCTAAACGTTTCAATATTACTCCATTTATGCTGTGCCATGGTGCACTGAGTTTACTATTGTCAAAATATAGCTACGAACACGATATTGTCATAGGAACGCCGGTTGCGAACCGAACACGTCAAGAGCTAGAACCATTGATAGGGTTTTTTGTGAATACATTGGTGCTTCGTAGTGATACTAGGAATCGCACAGTGGCAGATTTTTTTGCGCATATTCGCAGTGTAAACCTCGCAGCCCAAGATAATCAAGACGTTCCCTTTGAACAAATTGTAGATACGTGCTGCCAAGGACGCTCGACACAGTACACGCCTTTGTTCCAGATAATGCTCAATATGAATAACACTGAGTCAACGGAACTGTCGATATCAGATTTGGATGTCGATTTTTTATCTGTCGAAGCACTCAGCTGTAAATATGATTTAGAATTCGCTGTACAGTTAAATAGTGGTAACGCAATGTTAACGCTACAATTTGATTCTAGTTTGTTTGAGTATGACACTGCCAATGCGATGTTAAAGCAGTATCAAGGGATACTTAAAGGAATTACGGAGATCAATCATGACGATGATTTACTCAGTGATCTTGGCTCTACATCACAGGGCAAATCAAATGTGCGGTTTAGTGAAGTTCACAGCGATATCGCTGATACGCGTATTGACGCTCTCATTTATCAACAAGCCATCAAATCGCCAGATAGTATAGCCCTAAAGTGTGGGCAAACCATACAGACTTATGCTGAGCTTATGCGACAGGCGGATGAGCTCGCAAGCTATTTAACTGTTTATTACCCTCGTCATGCTTGCATAGGTATTTGTCTAGGACGCAGTGAAATTTTATTGAGCACTGTTTTGGCTGTTTTGCGTGCAGATATGACTTATGTTCCTATGGAACCTAGTTACCCTCAACAGCGCTTAGCAACCATAGTAGAAAATGCCTCGGTTGCAGCAGTATTAACTTCACCGCAATGGCAACAAAACCTCAATGTTGAGAATATCAGCTTGATCTGTGTTAATAGTTATAAAAAAGTCAATCGTACTGTCATGCTAAATACGCCAACTAATCCGGTGGCGTATATTATTCATACTTCTGGTTCTACAGGGACGCCAAAGGGAATAGAAGTATTGCATCGAGGATTAACTAACTATTTGAAATATGCGCAAAAACGCTATCTAAATACAGTAATTGGTCAATCTATAGTAAGCTCTACCTTGAGTTTTGATGCAACTTTAACCAGCTTATTAACCCCGCTTATCTGTGGTAAAACAGTCACTGTTCTTTTTGAGGACAATACATTAGATGACTTGTACCAGTGTTTATGTACGCATAGCGCTTCTTTATTTAAAGTTACCCCAGCCCATTTACAGGCTTTATGTGCTCTAAATAAAGGTCATATTATTAATTCGCAACATACATTGGTTATAGGGGGGGAGCAATTTACTGGTCAGTTGTTGAGTCAGTGCCAAGCATGGTTACCAAATTCAACGTTTATTAATGAATATGGCCCTTCGGAGACAGTTGTAGGGTGTAGTGACTACCCCATTTACCCAGATCAAAAAGAAGATCATGAATTACCTGTTCCGATTGGTCGGGCAATTGACAATACACATTTATATATACTTGATCGTCATCAACAGCGTACACCACAAGGTGGAATTGGTGAGTTATATATTGCAGGTGCCGGCGTTGCCAAGGGTTATGTGCGACAACGAGAATTGACGGACGATAAGTTTGTCAGTTGGCAGGGACAAAGGGTGTATCGCAGCGGTGATCTTATGCGTCAACTTGCTGACGGGAATTATACTTTTATTGGTCGAGCTGATGATCAGGTAAAGCTGCGAGGTTATCGAATTGAAACTGCGGAGATTGAAGTCTTAGCAAAGCAGCTTGGCCAAATTGAACAAGCGGTAGCTAAAGTGATCGAGTTAGAAAATGCCAGTGCTCAGTTAGTACTCTATATAGTAGCATTATCAGAGTATCGAGATCATGAAGCGCTCATAGAGCTTGTCAAATCTCATCTT
>NZ_JAGJEF010000015.1:0-99082 GCF_018100875.1 Pseudoalteromonas sp. MMG012 | reverse complement strand
GTGGGGTCGCATTATAGGGAGATGAAGAAAAAGCGCAAGCGTTTTATGACATAAAAATGACGAAAACGAGCCGTTCGAATAGAAATCATACTAACCCGGCTTTTTTGCTTATTTAGCATACAAAAAGAGCGCTAATGCTAGCGCTCTATAAATAATTTCCAAGACATTCTCTGCTGGTAAATAGTTTCTTGCTCCAATTCACTTACCATAAGTGGATGTGCCGACAGCCAATCTCCCGCAAATTTAAGCTTAACCGCATCAAATTTATCTGCGCATACGAAGAAATCTGCTAACACATCATCTTCGCGCCTCATTGATAAGATCACAGCAAGCCTTACCAAACGTATCAATCTCGTTACAAGTAATGTTTGGTTACCTACTTCACTAAATTGCCTTTGATTTAAATCAGCTCGATGAGCACTCGTAATGGCGACTATCAATTGTTTTTCAGCTTTAGTAAAGCCAGGCATTCCCGTATTATTGAGTATGTATGCACTGTGCTGATGATATAGCTTATAATCAATCACCAAACCAATTTCATGAAGATGCGCCACAGCGGTCAAGATAGGTATGATTTGTTCCATTGGCAACTGCCATGTAGCAGAAAGTTGCCCTGCCAATTCGATACTTACCTCAGCAACACGTTGTGCTTGGCGTTTATCAACATGATAACGCTCAGTAAACCCATCCAACGTACGCTTACGAATATCTGTATTATGAAAATCAGATATCATGCTATATAGCACACCTTCGCGCAGTGCACCTCCAGCCAAACCCATATACTTTATATCTAAGCTTTGAAATAAAGCAATTAATATTGCCAAGCCCGATACAAAGACTAAACGTCGCTCTTCACCTAAGCCCGCTAATTGCAACTTGTCTATACTAGCAAAGCACATTGCTTGTTTTTTAATGGAGTATAAACGCTCAAGTGTCAGTAATTCACTTTCCCCAGATGCCGCAAGTATCTCTTGAATTGCTTGTATTGTGCCTGATGCGCCAATCGCCAATTCCCAGCCAGCATCAATGTACGTTTGCTTAATCGGCGAAATAACTTGATTCGCGGCACTAATTGCATGGTCAAAATTACTTTGACTTAATGTACCGTCAGAAAAATAGCGCTCAAGAAATGTGACACACCCCATATCTAGGCTTTTATAGATCTCAGCAGTAAACCCCTTACCGATAATCACTTCAGTGCTAGCACCACCAATATCGATGACAAGCTGTCGACCTTGACAAGCGGACGTATGTGCAACACCTTTATATATGCTTTTAGCTTCAAGTTCACCACTGATAACATTAATCCGATGGCCTAATATACGCTCAGCTTCAGATTTAAATTCATCCGCATTTGACGCCAAGCGTAGTGTCGCAGTGGCCACAATGCTAATATTACTTGCTGGAATATCCTGTAAACGCTCAGCAAACAAAGCTAAGCACTCCCACCCCCTTTGCATTGCCTCAAGGGATAAAAGATTATCTTTATTCAATCCTGCCGCTAAGCGCACTTTTCGTTTTACTCTGCCAATGGTATGAATCCCACCGGCCATATGCTTAGCAATTAACATATGAAAGCTGTTAGAACCGAGATCAATAACAGCAAACACATTATTTTGTGGAAAATCTTGCCCCACTTTCAATACCTCTTGCTACAACCATATATCCATAATCGCGGTTACGAATTAGAACGCGGTTTATGGTAACTGTTTTGACGGCGACCATTGTTGCTGCGGTTACGCTGTGGACCCGACGAATAGTTTCGCTTTCTTTGAACTTGTGGCTTTGTTAAATCGTCAAGTAACGCTGACTTGTCATAATGAGAAAGAGGAATAGCATGTTCAATATACTGCTCTATTTCATGTAAATTATATGCATACTGCTCACAAGCAAAACTAATTGCATTACCTGAAGCTCCAGCTCGGCCCGTTCGTCCTATACGATGCACATAATCTTCGCAATCATCAGGCAAATCAAAGTTAAAAACGTGACTTACTTCAGGAATATGCAACCCTCTCGCAGCTACATCAGTTGCAACCAAAAAGTCAATTTCACCTTTGGTAAATTGTGCCAATATTGCTTGTCGTTTTTTCTGATTGACGTCACCTGTTAATAGCCCTACCCGATGCTTATCTGCTTTTAGCCAAGCATAAACGTTCTCACAGCTTTGCTTAGTATTCGCAAATACAATCGCTTTGTCAGGCCATTCTTCTTCAATCAAAGTTAAGAGAAGCGGTATTTTATCATCGTGTGATGGGTGGAACAGCTCTTCTTCAATCAATTTACCTGTTTTAACATCAGGTTCAATTTGCACATGTTCAGGATTTGTCATGTGTTCAAATGCGAGTTCTTGTACACGATATGATAGCGTTGCAGAAAAAAGTAAATTTAGTCTCTCTGCCGTATCTGGCATTCGGTTAAATAGATAACGAATATCTTTAATAAAGCCTAAATCAAACATTCTATCAGCTTCATCAAGTACAACGACTTCGATTTCATTAAGGCTATACGCGCCTTGTTTGTAGAAATCGATCAAACGACCAGTAGTGCCAATTAAAATATCTACACCATTTTCAAGTTGGACCCGTTGTTTTTCGTAATCCTCGCCACCATATATTAAACCAAGTTTAAGATTACAGTGTGGCGCAATGATTTTTGCATCTTTGTGGATCTGAATCGCCAACTCCCGTGTGGGAGCCATGATCAGCGCTCTTGGGTGCTTTCTGGTTACACCTTTATTTTGCAACAAACGATGACAGGTGGCTGTTAAAAAAGCCAAAGTTTTACCTGTTCCCGTTTGAGCTTGGCCTGCAATATCACGACCATCGCAGATAAAAGGCAAACACTTTGCTTGGATTGGCGTACAGTATTCGAAGCCATTCTCAGCTAATCCGGCGACCACTTCCGGAGCTAAAGCAAAGTCAGAAAATTTATTATTGGTCAAATGTGTCTTAGTCATAGCAATTAAGCATAACGTTTAAACTTGCAATAAGAAACAAGAGTGTTTAAATACGCAGTAAATAATTCGCCTAATTCTAACGGAGAGCGTAATGAGCGACAAAATTATTCAACTAACTGATGAAAGTTTTGAGTCGGATGTACTTAAATCGAAACAACCTGTACTAGTAGACTTCTGGGCAGAATGGTGTGGCCCTTGCAAAATGATTGCGCCAATTCTAGATGAAGTTGCGACGCAATACGAAGGTAAGGTAACTATTGGAAAACTAAACATTGACCAAAATGCAGGAACGCCACCTAAGTTTGGTATTCGTGGTATTCCAACGTTATTACTTTTCAAAGATGGCGCAGTTGCCGCTACGAAAGTAGGCGCACTATCAAAAACTCAACTTATCGAGTTTTTAGATACGAACACCTAAGTGTCAGTCAGCATCAATATACGTTGTATCTTGATGCTGTTTTAAAACAAAATTGTATTTTTTTATGTTATTTTACATAAAATTTGTTTAAAGACTGGACGACTAGCCCCCTACCTGCTAGTTTATAAAACCACAAACCTTAGTAGTATCAAATCAACCTCCTCGTTACGACGAGAATGACAATTGTAATAAAGAACCCACCAATATGCATTTACGCGAACTGAAAGACAAGTCAATCAATGAACTTGTAAAACTAGCCGAGTCCATGGGACTAGAAAACGTAGCACGTCTTAGAAAACAAGATATTATTTTTGCAATTTTAAAAGCACATGCCAAAAGCGGCGAAAATATATACGGCGGCGGTGTTTTAGAGATTTTGCAAGACGGCTTCGGCTTTTTACGCTCATCGGAAGCATCATACTTAGCTGGTCCTGACGATATCTACGTATCACCAAGTCAAATAAGACGCTTTAGTATGCGCACAGGTGATACCATTAGCGGTTTAATCCGCCCACCTAAAGATGGTGAACGTTATTTTGCATTGTTAAAAGTTAATGAAGTTAACTTTGATAAGCCAGAAAACTCTCGTACCAAGATTTTATTCGAAAACCTAACGCCTATCCATGCTAACGAACGTTTCGTTATGGAACGCGGTAATGGCAGTAAAGAAGATATTACCGCTCGTGTACTAGATCTAGCATCACCAATAGGTAGAGGCCAACGCGCCTTGATCGTTGCACCGCCAAAAGCGGGTAAAACGATGTTGCTACAAAATATCGCTCAATCTATTACATACAACAACCCTGATGCCACACTGATGGTACTGCTGATCGATGAGCGCCCAGAAGAAGTTACTGAGATGCAGCGTCTAGTGAAAGGAGAGGTCATTGCATCTACATTCGATGAACCTGCGAACCGTCACGTACAGGTTGCTGAAATGGTAATCGAAAAAGCAAAACGACTTGTTGAACATAAAAAAGATGTCATAATTCTTCTCGATTCAATTACACGATTAGCGCGTGCATATAACACCGTCATTCCTTCTTCTGGTAAGGTACTTACCGGTGGTGTTGATGCTAATGCACTTCACAAACCAAAACGTTTCTTTGGTGCAGCACGTAATGTAGAAGAAGGCGGCAGTTTAACAATTGTTGCGACAGCACTCATCGATACCGGCTCTAAAATGGATGAAGTCATCTACGAAGAGTTCAAAGGTACTGGTAACATGGAACTTCACCTTAACCGTAAAATTGCGGAAAAACGTGTATTCCCGGCGATTGACTTTAATCGCTCAGGCACCCGTCGTGAGGAGCTACTTACTAAAGCAGATGAGCTTCAGAAGATGTGGATACTACGTAAGATAGTGCATGATATGAGCGAAATTGATGCGATGGAATTCTTAATTGATAAACTATCAATGAGTAAAACCAACGATGAGTTTTTCGATCTAATGCGTCGTAAATAGTGATTTAAATCAATGATAAAACCTGCTTATGCAGGTTTTTTTATGTCTTAAAAATATGGAAGTATGCGTCATTATGTTCTATACCTAGATAGTCATTTTGCAGTTTTAACAAGGACTCGTCCGTTCATGAAGCCTAAACATGTTGTTATTTGGTATTTTGCAACCAATGTGTTGTCTGTTTTTACCATTATGCTAATTTTCTCTCTTCATTGGCCCGCAGTCATATGCCTATTAAGTGTTTCTGCCATAACAACATTGGTGCTGCTCAAATATGCCACTCAAGGTAATGCAAGTACCCCTTACTTAAGTGAACTTGTTGCTGCACTTTTAAAAGACGATAATATTGACTTAACCTACCGGTTTAATGAAGCAGACGCCAATACACCACCAGCTTGCTTAGCAATTAATGCCAGTCTAGCAACCATTGAGCATTTAATTGGCGAAGTTTACTGCTCCTCATCACGACTATCCCCTATGGCTGATAGCCTCAGAGATACCTATTCTTCGATGACTCAAAAAGCGACCATACAGCATGCACATGGCACTGACCTTGCGACTTCATTCAATCGTATGATTTGTGTCGCACGAGAGCTTGATGAACATTTAGATCAAATATATGGTTCAGTGACAGAAGCTACCAATGCGGTAAAGAAAACGCGTGTAGACACGGGCAAGAGCCAAGAAAGTCTTATGAGCTTAGCCAATAATATCCAAGCAACGAGTACGCAAATCGAGTCACTTAAAGTCGATAGTGATGCTATTAGCTCTGTCATTGATGTAATTAACTCAATTGCCGATCAAACTAATTTACTTGCGCTGAATGCAGCTATTGAGGCGGCGAGAGCGGGTGAGCAAGGTCGAGGTTTTGCCGTAGTCGCAGATGAAGTGCGTAGCCTTGCGGCTCGCACCAGTCAATCAACCCAGCAAGTGAGAGATATGGTCTCTAAGATCCAAGCTGGTACTGATAGTGCCCATAACTTAATGCTTGAGGCATTAAACGAAACTCAACAAACTGTATCCTTATCACAAGCCTCTACACGTGAAGTTGACCAGATAGAACAAGCCATGATCGATATCAACACACTTTCTAAAAGTATTCACGAACAGGTTAGCCGTCAAAAAGCCGTATCAGATGAAGCTCAAATGAGCATCGATTCAATGGTTGAGCTTAACTCAGATGCCCTCAATAACTCGCAAATTCAAGCGGTCTCTAGTAATGACCTCATTAACTTAGCGCGCAGTATCCACGCTAAGTTATCTATTTTTAAAGTAGATTCCACATTACTTGACCACGAACAAAGAGCGGATGAAAGTAGACTCCATAAAGTGGCATTTGATGAAAGCATGATGCAACAAAATAACTCAAATGATATTGAGCTGTTCTGACGTAGCAGCTACTTTTAACTCATCACATAAAATTAAATAGAAGTGCTGCGCTTGCATACGGTCAGTGGTTATCACGACTTGTTCTAATTGCTTAGCCGTTTGCGCAATATCATTAAAGCCAAACGTTACAGCTGCACCAGCTAAGCGATGACATGCATTTTGCAACGATTTTGTCTGCCTGCTTTCCCATAAGTCCACTATGTTATATCTTTCTTCTTCAAGAGTTGCCAAAAAGCTCGCTTTAAGATCTGACATATCTATTTGCATTGCACTTATTTCATCTATGTACATTAAATGTTTTGCTAATATTTGATGAAGATGATCTGTGCTGATAGGTTTCCCAATATGGCCTGTAAACCCATGTTCCAAATAGGCATTCACTTCTTTTGGCATCACATTAGCCGTCAACGCATAGATTGGGCCATCATAACCTGCTTCCCGTAAGATCTTAAATGCTTCAAGCCCATCGACCTGAGGCA
Source organism: Pseudoalteromonas sp. MMG012 (assembly GCF_018100875.1). Classification (NCBI taxonomy): domain Bacteria; kingdom Pseudomonadati; phylum Pseudomonadota; class Gammaproteobacteria; order Alteromonadales; family Pseudoalteromonadaceae; genus Pseudoalteromonas; species Pseudoalteromonas sp. MMG012. The sequence continues at coordinate 92,375 of NZ_JAGJEF010000015.1, read as the reverse complement.
TTTGTATATCCATAAGGACTAAATCTGGAAATTCGGTTAGACATACCTCCACGGCTGCAGCGCCATTATTTGCAACAATGACATCAACCCCGAGGCTTGAGACTAAACGACAAAACAATGAGCGATTATCATCATGGTCTTCTGCAATCAATACTTTACCTGACAATGCTTTGAATTCTTTTAAGCCTTCCATTTTATCAATTTTACTTGGCATACTGGTGGGAACACAAGGCACTAACACTGTAAACGTACTGCCTTTATTTAGCGTACTCTCCACACTGATTTTCCCGCCCATCATATCAACTAGCTGTTGAGATAGGGATAAACCTAAACCGGACCCTCCAAATCGACGTGAAATGCTGTTGTCTCCTTGCTGGAAAGAATCAAATATACCTTGTAAATAAATTTCATCCATACCAATACTGGAATCTTCAATGACAAACTCGACTCCACCCTCAACAATTGTGATTGTCAGCTGTATGGACCCAGCCTCAGTAAACTTGACCGCATTGCCAAGCAAATTGATCAATACTTGCTTCAATCGAATATAATCCAGCTCCACCACTAATGAGTCACGTAAATGGTTATGAATAACAAACTTCAATCCTTTCAATACACATGCATGCTGAAACATGTCGCTGACATCATTGATCAAGCTCTCTAACTCAAATTCTGTAAATTCAAGTTCAAATTGCAATGCCTCAATTTTACTTAAATCTAATACATCACAGATTAAATCTCGTAAATGTTCCCCTTGACGGTGAACCACTCGTAACGAACTTTGTAGATTTGGATCTCTTTGATTATCAATTAATAATGCTTCGGTATGACCTAATATCGATGTCAAAGGTGTACGTATTTCATGACTGATATTCGCTAAAAACTGACTTTTAACTTGATTTGCTTCTCGTAATTCATCTGCAACTTGTTGTAACTGTGCTGTACGTTGAGCCACTTGCCGACTGAGTTCCGTCTTTGTAAGCTGTAAAACTCTTTTTCGGTAAACGCTGACACCTGCTATCCCCAACGACAATATAAATAAAGCTCCCAGCCAAACTAATTGTTCTCGTTGTTCTATCTGCAATTTCTGTAACGCCTGATATTGTTTGAGTGTTTTTATTTCTTGACTCAATTGATTCTCAGCTATCGTATCTTGGTACTGCTCTAACCGTTTGCTCAAACTCGTATTTAGTAGCTTACTTTGTAATCGTTGATACTTCTGATAATTCGCTAATGCCTGTCGTGGCTGATCTAAGCTGGATTCAATAAAAGACAGCAAAAGTAAACTATCTCTCTCTCTCAATGCGGCACCCGCTTCTTTCGCTAATATAATGGCTTCTTGAATGCTCTCTTTCGCTTGCTGATATTGACCCTGAGCTAACAAAGCTTGCGCATAAGGGTACAATGCTTCTCGACGTCCCCCTTGACTATTTGCCTGCTCCGCATAATAAAGTGCAAAATTAGCCTCTGTTAATCCTTGTTCTATATTACCTTCTAGAAGACTCAGCGTTGCTAAATTGGCGTATTCAAAGCTTAAGTGCTGCCAACTCTCTACTGATTCATAGTAATCAATCGCAGCCATCAAGCTAACCCGAGAAAGTGCCCATCGTTCAGTATGTTTATAAATAACGCCTAAATTAGCCTGCGATAAAGCCGTACCGTAATCATCTTGTAGCTCATTGAAGAGTTTAATTGCGCGTAACAACATCTCTTCTGCAATGTTATATCGCAGTTGCCGTATGTAAACACCTGACAAATTAAGCATAATATCTGCTTTATCTTGTATATCACCATGCTGTTGGTATAACTGATGGGCTGACACATAATGCAGAATTGCCAAGTCCAGCTCATGTGTTTGAGTGTAAGCCAACCCCAAATTACTGTGCATATTGGCTATCTCTAATGGCTTGTCTCGTAATGTCGCAATCTTCAAAGCACGATGATACGCCAAAGTTGACTGCTTATAACTGGCTTGGAAATAGGCCGCTATCCCTTGTGATTTGACGGCTTTATAAAACGCATCGCTTACAGGGTTCACTGCTGTTAGTTCCTCTAGCTCAATGAAGTAATCATTTGCGATTTGATATTTTTGATGCTTCAATGCTTCACGACCTAGATTTTCTATAAGGTGCTGTAACATCATTAAAGAAATATCAGGATGAAGCCGCAATCGTTCCCCGGTTTCAACCACTTCCTGCCACGAAGCCAAGTCATTTAATTGCGACACTCTTTCATGCAAAGAGGCTGAAGATGCAAAAGCATTCATATTGCAAAACATGCTCAAACTGAACCACAAAATTAGCTTATAAAAATGCGTAACCGACTTGCCAGTCATCCTTGATCCTCATTGATATAGGAAATTTAATCGTGCTAAGGTGAAGATACACGAACTAAAATGATCGAACAATGTTCAACCCTTTGCTTGACGCCATTTTTATTGAGCTCTCTTCTGGGAGAGTCTTTAAAATTCATACTTTAGCAGCTCAGTTAAATCAGCTAGATTGGTTTGAGCTATTGGATGAAGATCCTAATAAAGCACTATTTAAAAAGAACTTTCTAATCATGAATGCATTGTTTCAGCTCCAAGATGAATTGCTTGCAACTGATCAGTCTCTGCATATTGACAGTATGGACATCTACCTAAGTGCTAAAGTAGATAATAGTGTAACTAAAGATAACCCTTTAAAAAGCTACTATTTAGATTGGGATAATTATAATACAAGCCGAGAAGATATTGAGTCTTTACTCACCCAGTTTTGGCAACGATTCAGTCAAAACAATCACACTCAACCCATTGCAGAAGAAGAGTTACAGACACTCTGCGCAGTTTGGCAATTGCCCATCCCATTTTCATCGCAATTATTAACGAAAAAATGGCGCAAATTAGCGTTACTATATCATCCTGACAAAAACCCCGCGGGAAGCGAGGCCTTTAAAAAATGGCATAGTGAGTATATAAAATTGAAATCGGCTGCTAGTAATTGACTCGACGGACTCGAAACTTACGACCTTTGAGCTTGCCTTCGCTTAATTTTCTGAACGCAGGCTTCGATGCATCTCTCGCCACAGCAACATACGCCGTATTATCTAACACGTTGATTTTGCCAATTTGTGCAAATGAGATCCCTTGCTCACCCGTTAAACTGCCCACGATATCTCCTGGACGTACTTTTTGTTTTTTACCACCATCAATTTGCAGTGTTACCATGTCTGGTTTGTATGGTGCTTTGTCTAATAAGCTATGTGCAGGAACAGGTGAAGGTTCAAAATCGCGATCATACACATCGCCAATCTGTGCCACTTTAAACTCCTCACTCTCTCCGAAAATAGAGCAAGCAAGTCCTTTCTTACCTCCTCGTCCAGTACGACCTACTCGATGCACGTGCGTCTGCGCATCATGGGCTAAGTGGTAGTTAATCACCATATCCATATCATCAATATCTAAGCCTCGTGCTGCAACATCTGTCGCGACCAAAATCGAGGCGCTTTTATTCGCAAAACGGATCAGCGTTTGTTCACGCTCTCGCTGTTCTAAATCGCCATGCAATGCGACGGCATTAAAGCCAGCATCTTGTAAGTCATCACACACTTTTTGTGTTTCAACCTTGGTGTTACAGAACACCACACAGCTTTGTGGTTTGTTTTGCAATAGCAATAATCGCAATGTATTAAAACGTAATTTGTTATTATCTAATTTATAAAACAACTGTTTAATGCTGGTATTAACAACCTGATCTTCCACTTTAACCATTTCTGGCTGATGCATCACACGCTCAGAAATAGTTTCAATGCGTTTTGGAAACGTGGCACTGAACATTAAGTTTTGACGCTTTTCAGGTAAATAGCTCACAATATTATCGAGCGCATCAGCAAACCCCATATCAAGCATTTGATCTGCTTCATCGAGCACCAACGTTGATACCTCATTAAAATTCAATGTACCTTTAAATAAATGATCTTCAATACGCCCAGGCGTGCCGACAATAATGTGCGCACCATGCTCTAACGAACCAATTTGTGGTCCAATTGGTACACCACCACATAGCGTTAATATTTTAATATTATGAATACCACGTGCCAGTTTACGCATTTCAGTGGCAACTTGTTCAGCCAATTCTCGAGTTGGGCATAATACCAACCCCTGAATGCGAAAGCGTGCAACATTTAAGCGAGATAGTACGCCTAAGCTAAACGCGACTGTTTTACCCGACCCTGTTTTTGCTTGGGCAATGACATCTTTTCCAGATAATATAACTGGCAAGCTTTGTGCTTGCACGGGAGTCATATTTTTATAACCCAAATCACTCACGGTATCTAAAAGTGCCTGCTCTAAAGGCAAAGTGTTAAAAGCGGTTGCGCTCACGGTACTATCTCATCAATAAAAAATATGCCCAATTTTAGCAGATTAAATTGGCTACGAATATCGCAGTGCACAGTATTTGATCTCATTTACGTTTGCATCACCTTTTGTTAATGCCACAATAGTGCTTTGTACTCAGCTGTAATACCAAGGACATCATGAAAAAACTATTTAGTACGTTATGTTTATTGAGTTGTATCTCTAATGCAGTGCACGCTCAAGAGTTTTCACCAGAACAGATTCAACAAGTTACACAAGTGCGTGAAGCCGCACTAAATAGTGATTTAAGCTGGCAGCTCCTTGAATCTTTAACCACAGAGGTTGGCCCGCGTTTACCAGGTACCAAAAATGATAAAAAAGCTGTTGAATGGGCGCAATCACAATTTAAAGCACTCGGTTTTGATAAAGTATGGATTGAACCCGCAACGTTTCCACATTGGCGTCGATACCACGAATCTGCTTCTATTATTACCCCAAGTGAACAACCACTACACCTAACAGCACTTGGTAACAGTGTGAGCACACCAAAGTCAGGCATTCGGGCTGAAGTGGTGTTTTTTGAAACTTTAGATGAACTCATTGCTTCGCCTGAGGGGAGCCTAAAAGGCAAAATCGCATTTATTAACTATCGTATGAATCGACATATTGATGGGAATGGTTATGGGCCAGCAGTAAAAGCCCGTAATAGTGGTGCAGTAGAAGCTGCCAAAAAAGGCGCTGTGGCTTATATGATGCGCTCAGTCAGTACCAGTCATCATCGCTTCGCACATACCGGTGGCAGCCATTACAAAGCTGGCGTAACCAAAATCCCAGCAACCGCTGTTGCGAACCCTGATGCAGACCAACTAGCCCGCTTATTTAAAACCGGTCATAAAGTACAAGTCAAGCTCAATATTCAAACTGAAGATTTAGGCGAAGGCACCAGCTATAACGTGATTGGTCAATTCAATGGCACGCATTACCCTGAACAATATGTGCTTATTGGTGGGCACCTAGATTCTTGGGATCTGGGTACCGGCGCACTAGATGATGGTGCTGGCGTCGCATTAACCATGGCTGCTGCAAAACACATCAGTGATGTAAAACGTCCTAAACGCAGTGTTCGAGTAGTTTTATTTGCCGCAGAAGAACTTGGCTTATGGGGTGCAAAAGCCTATTTCAAACGTCATAAAGATACGCTCGATAATATTGTTGCTGCTGCTGAATCTGATTTTGGTGCAGACGTTGTGTATGGCTTTGAATCAAATGTTGCTGCAGCAGCATTACCTTTAGTGCGAGAAATCGCTAAACAGCTAGCCCCTTTAAATGTACAGTATATCCGCAAAAATACAGCGCGTGGTGGTCCTGATTTGATCCCCCTTAAAAATACAATGTCAGCCCCTATTTTTGCTTTACACCAAGATGGTACCGACTATTTTGATTATCATCACACCGCTGATGATACTTTAGATAAAGTAGACCCTGAGAAGTTACAACAAAATACAGCTGCCTATGCGGTATTCGCAATGATGGCTGCAGATGCTAAAACTCGTATTACGGGTAAGTAACCACCGTATAAACCAAGCGGCTGCTTATGCAGCCGTTGTTACTTCAACCTTCTCTACCACCTGTTTGCAAAAAAAGAGAGCTATGCATTGTGTAATGCAATAATGTTTAATACCCTAAAAATATCTAACGGCCATTTTTAGCATGCACATATGTACTCACGGTTGACCCAACCTTTATTACAAAGTCTATTTGCCTTTCACGGTTTTATTGAGCGCGTCATCAGCAAGCACTACCGTGTACTGTTAGTCATCATATTGCTTGCGATTTCTGCCTATAGCTATATTTCACATATTCAAAATATTGCCTTGCAACACTCTTTATTAACACATCCAAAAATTGACGATGTGTATGTGATTAATCTGGGCCGAATTCAAACTGATCGTAAATATCAAGCTCAGTATCGAGTCGCACAGGTGTTACAAGTCGCAGAGAACAAAATTATATTAACGCAAAGTACAACGACCTATCGCCGCAAGCGTGACGCTGAACGAGCCATAAAGCTCGATGGGCTAATGCTCAATAGCTTTTTCCGCTCAGAACACCTCATCTTGGAGCGTGAGGCCCTGTTATCTATGTTTGCTCAAGATGCCATAGATGATGTTTATAGACCTAGGGAAATATATGTCATGGGCGGTATCGTTAAACAGCGACAAAGCCCACAGCCAATTAATCAAAAAGTTCATATCAACAACAGCGTAACGACACATAATAATGAAGGTATACGGTTGTATCGCCAAAACAACTTCGCTTTGGCGTTCAATTCATTCAAAATTGCGGCCATATCTGGTGATGCGTGGGCACAATATAATTTAGCAGGTATGTTTGAGCTAGGGGAAGGCACCTCCCTTGACTTGAAACAGGCGCATTATTGGTACCAAAAGTCTGCAATGCAAGGCCATCAACGTGCTCTACATGCCTTAGAAAAACTCTGTAAAAGCACGCAATCACTATGCCTTTGAATCATTTTACTGTTGTAGCAAACCACTCTTGAAATGCAGATGCACTGAGAGGTTTACTATGTAAATACCCCTGACTATAGTCACATTGTAAGGTTTGCAAAAACTCTAATTGCGATTGAGTTTCCACACCTTCCGCTACCACTTTCAAATTTAAATTACCTGCCATGGAGATAATTGCTTTTACTAATGCGCGATCTTCTTGATCATCTGGTAAATCACGAATAAATGCCCTATCAATTTTTAACTTCGACAGCGGGAAGCGCTTCAGGTAACTCAATGATGAATAGCCTGTTCCAAAGTCATCAATCGCCAATTCAACGCCCATTTCACGTAACGCGAGGAGCTGCTGTAGAATATTTTGCGCGTTATCTGCGAGTACTGTTTCTGTAATTTCAACCGTTAAACATCGGCTATCTAAGCCTGTCTCGCGTAAAACACGTGCTATCACTTTTGCCATATCGGCGCGTTGGAACTGAATGCTTGACACATTGACTGTTATAAATAGAGGATGCTGAAAACGATTGCACCATGCTTTAGCCTGAGAGCATGCTTGATAGAGTACCCATTCACCGATTGTTATGATTAAGCCTAACTCCTCACAAATAGGAATAAACCGCCCAGGGGGTACCTCTCCAAGCGTCTCATTGTGCCACCTTAGTAACGCTTCGCAACCAATTTGCTTCCCATCAAGGCTAATAATTGGCTGATACACAACCGTTAGCTCTTGATTTGATAGTGCCTTATGTAACGCCCCTTCTAACTGGCGTCTAGCTTGAGCATGATCATGCATTGCCGACGTATAAAATTGATAACAGTTTCTTCCATGCTCTTTTGCCTTATACATAGCACTATCAGCATTACGAAGTAATGCCTTGCGATCACAGCCGTCATCAGGGAAAAAGGTCACCCCGATACTACCGGAAACAAATGTTTCATGCCCTTCCAGCTCAAATGGACTGCTCAATTGCTGTAATACTTTATTGGCTATTTTCTCAATATCACTGATGGTGTCAATATCGGGCAGTAATAAAGCAAATTCATCACCACCTAGCCTCGCTACAATATCAGAACTACGAGTACAGTCTTTGAGTCGCTGTGCAGCCTCAATTAAGAGCAAATCTCCAATATGGTGGCCTAAAGTATCATTAACAGCTTTAAAGCGGTCTAAATCAATAAAGCAAATTGCCAAACGACTCGATTGTTTTTTCGCTCTCTCTAATGTGTGATCAAATTGCTCATGAAAATGTAACCGGTTGGCCAGCCCAGTTAATGTATCGAAATTGGCCTGCTGCCACATCATTTGTTCGTGATTCTTGCGGGAGGTAATATCGTTAAATAGTGCTACATACATTTCAATGTTCTGCTTCTCATCAAACACCGCAGAGACTTGCAGCCAACACGGGTACACATCACCGGCTTTGCGCCGATTCCAGATTTCACCTTCCCAGTGACCATGTTCATGTAAATCACTATATAACTGACTAAAAAATGCAGTGCCATGCCGACCTGAATTAAATAAAGCTGGAGACTCTCCCAACACCTCATTTTGACTATAACCCGTAATCTGAGTAAAAGCCCGATTGACCATTTGAATTTTATTCTGTTTATCTGAAACTAACACCCCTTCACTCGTCGTTGAGAATACCGTGCTAGCCAAGCGTTGTTCTCGTTCATTTGTTAAGCGGACGGTTATATCATGCAACACATAAATAAAACCGAGACGTTGTTCTTTACCATCAAGCACCTCATTTTTAGTCACATTGAATGAACGAAGCTGTCCTTGAACATGCAATTGACACTCTTTATTGACATAAGCGGGCTCAGACAGACAGCCGGGATTTGTTAATACTGTACCTATTGATTCATTGATCATATTCTCTGTCGGAACGAAGTCATCATTTACCCGTGTATTTGCAGACAGTATCTCTCCCTGCTCGTTAGTAAAAATAAGGTAATCTTCAATCGCATTAAAAATAGATCGTAACCTCGCGCCTTGCGATTCTGAGCGTTTTTTAGCCCGCCTAAGTCGAATTAAGAATAACCCCAAGATCACAGTTGCCCCACATAAAATACCGATCACCACACTCAACAACATAGTCTGAGTTTGATTAGCAACCTTAATTTCCTGTGTTTGCAACACCACCTGTTGCTCTAAATTCGCTTGATAATGCCACAGTGATTGCTGCAGCGCACGCTGCTCACTAATATCATGAATAATAGAAAATAGTTGCGTTTCACCACTTAGGTCACGAAATGGCACTGAATACACACTGACTGTTCGAATAGATTGATCAGCCAGCTGGTGGCGAAAAATAAAGTAATTTCTGCCTTCAGCTACTGCGGTTTCGCGCTCCGTAGCCACCTGCTTGGCAGTCAGTTGATTAATCTCCTGAATACGCATTAACAATAAGTCGCTTTCGGCATAACCATAAAAATGGACTGCTGCGTCATTTGCCGCAACTATGCCACCCGTATCCGGATTAATGATCAACATAACTGCACTATTATTCCGAAATACCTGTTCAGGTAAATCGAGAGCTAAACCACAACGACAAAAAAATAATAACGCGATACCGAGTATTATATTCACTTTCAACCTAGCCACCACCGTATACAAATTAGGCTCAGATAAAGACTATAATGCAAACTGACCTCCATGAAAATATGCCAAACATCAAGTATTGCACAATACTAAATAAAGCGATTATTTATCGTCATTAATAAACGTCATATTATTATCTGCGTATAAAGCCTTTAGCTGCCATTTCATAAACGGCTTGATATACTGCACATAACTATAGGTGTCCTAATAGCAAAATGAAATATAAAGACTTACGAGATTTTATCTATCGCCTTGAAGAACAAGGTGAATTAGTTCGCATCACACAGCCCATTTCAACAAAATTAGAAATGACTGAAATTGCCGATCGTACATTACGAGCAGGTGGTCCGGCATTGTTGTTTGAAAACCCAACAGGCTTTGATATTCCGGTATTAGCTAACCTATTTGGCACCCCTAAACGCGTAGCGTTAGGTATGGGCCAAACAGATGTCAGCGAACTACGAGAAGTGGGTAAACTTTTGGCTTTCCTTAAAGAGCCAGAACCACCAAAAGGCATAAAGGAAGCGCTAGGACAAATCCCTGTGTTTAAGCAGGTGCTGAATATGCCAGCCAAAGAAGTCCGCAAAGCTCCTTGTCAACAAATCGTGATCAGTGGCGATGACGTGGATCTGACCAAGTTACCCATTCAACATTGTTGGCCTGGAGATGCAGCTCCTTTGATCACTTGGGGCCTAACTGTCACGCGTGGACCTTACAAAAAGCGCCAAAATCTAGGTATTTACCGACAACAGTTACTGGGTAAAAATAAAATAATAATGCGCTGGTTATCGCACAGAGGTGGCGCGCTCGATTTTCAGGAGTGGTGCAAAGAAAATCCAGGCGAGCCTTATCCCGTGTCGGTTGCGCTAGGAGCTGATCCGGCAACAATTTTAGGCGCGGTGACCCCTGTGCCTGACACGTTAAGTGAATATGCATTTGCTGGGCTGCTGCGAGGCTCAAAAACCGAAGTGGTAAAATCCATTTCAAATGACTTACAAGTGCCTGCCAGCGCAGAAATTATTCTTGAAGGCCATATCATGCCCGGTGAAATGGCCCCTGAAGGGCCCTATGGTGATCACACTGGTTATTATAATGAAGTTGATGATTTCCCTGTGATGACAGTAACCCATATGACCCACAGAGAAAACCCAATTTACCATAGTACATATACAGGTCGCCCACCAGATGAACCTGCCATTTTAGGTGTCGCACTCAATGAAGTGTTCGTGCCCATTTTACAAAAGCAATTTCCAGAAATTGTTGATTTTTACCTTCCTCCTGAAGGCTGTTCCTATCGAATGGCGATAGTAACGATGAAGAAGCAATATCCTGGTCATGCAAAAAGGGTGATGATGGGTGTATGGTCTTTCTTACGTCAGTTTATGTACACTAAATTTGTCATAGTTTGCGACGATGATGTCAATGCAAGAGATTGGAATGACGTCATTTGGACTATCACGACGCGTATGGATCCGGCAAGGGATACAACCATGATAGAAAATACGCCGATTGACTACCTTGATTTTGCTTCCCCTGTTTCGGGACTCGGTTCTAAAATGGGTATGGACGCAACAAACAAGTGGGCAGGAGAAACGGACCGAGAGTGGGGCGAGCCTATCGTGATGGATGAACAAGTGAAACAAAGAATAGATGATATCTGGGACAGCTTAGATATCCCACTCAAGCCATAGGATAACCTAGGTACCTATGCTAAAGTGCCTAGAGTTTATACAAAAATTTAGTGGTTGGTAATATTCAAAAGTACATTGCCAAACAAGACCGTGCGAAAAGGTAACACATGCAAACAATCAATGCTGACGTGATAGCTATCACGCCACTTACAGAAATTATTTACAAAGTCACGCTTAAACCTGCTACTGCAGCAAAGTTTGAAGCAGGGCACTATTTACAACTTGTGTTAGGTGAGAAAGACAAGCGTGCATTTTCAATCGCAAGCAAACCATCACAACAAAACGAGTTAGAATTGCACATTGGTGCATCGGCTGCTGATGCATACGCATCACAAGCGCTTGAACATTTACGCCAAGCTCATTTAAACAACCGCCCTGTTGCACTTGAAGTTGGCTTAGGTGTCTCGCAATTACGCATTGATTGCCAAAGACCCATTGTCTTGCTCGCAGGTGGTACTGGGTTCTCGTATGTTAAATCAATGGCCGATCACTTAAGCGAGGTTGGTTGTACTCAACCAGTGTATTTTTACTGGGGTGTAAAAGAAGAGTCTGCGCTATATGCTAAAACAGAAATGGAAGCATGGGCAGCAACCAAAGAAAACTTCCACTTTATTCCGGTAGTAGAAAACCCTAACGAAGGTTGGGGAGGCCATACAGGTTATGTGCACCAAGCCGTGATGACAGATATTTCCTCTTTAGAAACGTACTCAATTTATATGGCCGGTCGTTTTGATATGATTGGTATTGTGCGTGATGACTTTATCAAGCATGGTGCCGTACGTGAGCACATGTACGCAGATGCCTTTGCTTTTATCAAATAATTCATAGCCCTAAGCAGTGTCAGATTATACGGCACTGCTTATAATTCCACGGTTCATATATCGTCCCCACTCAAGGTTACACCGCATAGTAATCGGCCCATGTTCTATTCCCTTGCGCCAAAACACATATTTAGTGTGATGAGCTTTCCTATCAGTCCTATTTTTCAAATTGAAACAATCTATTTAATCTATTTTATTAATTAAAAATAACAGAGCATACTGAATTCATCAACACAGGAGCACTAGAATGAAAACAGTAAAAGAAATCATGACGACACATGTTCCCGCAATTTATGCAGATTCCGAGCTCACAGAAGCGATTGATGAACTGCACCAACACACATTATTCTGCGCCCCCGTTTTAGATGGGCAGCAGCACTTAGTGGGCTTTATTTCAGAGCAGCAAATGTTGGCCCCGTTATTACAAAGTAGCTATTTTTGCGAAGGCAAAATAATGGTTAAAGAATTGATGACCGATAATGTGGTATCAGTCACTGAGCACATGAATATTGTCGACTTAGCTCAGCAAATGCAAGGCAATAAACCAAAGGTTTATCCAGTGACATCAAATGGCAAGGTTATTGGCTTGGTAACAAGAAGCCAAGTCATAGAGGCGTTAAAACAAGACTACTTGAGCTGCTCAGTACATTAAGCAGCTCAAAGTGAACTGACTGGCTATTAACTCGCTTTTTTAGCTAATAACGCTTTTTTATCACTGTCACTTAAAAAGGCAATTTCTAATGCATTGCGCTGCGCTTGTTCCATATCTTGCGTCGATAACCCAGCCTCAGGTGCGGCAACGGCATACTCATTATCAAGTTCAATACCTTGAACTGCAGGATCATCGGTATTAATGCAGGCTAAAATACCATGATCCAAAAAGCGCTTAAGTGGGTGTGTGGTTAGTTCAGCCACCGTACTGGTTTGAATATTACTGGTTAAACATGACTCAATACCAATGCGGTTGTCTCTTAAATAATCCATTAACTTTGGATCTTCAATGGCTTTAACACCATGACCAATACGTGTTGCGCCTAACTCGTTAATGGCTTGCCAGATACTTTTTGCACCTTCCGCTTCACCCGCGTGTATTGTGGCACCTAAATAAGCATCCCTAACTTGTTTAAAATGATCGACAAATAGCGCGCCTGGATAACCCAGTTCATCACCGGCAAGATCGATAGCAACTAAATCGTTTTTGCATGCTAATAATGAATCAAGCTCATACTGACATTTATCAACACCGAAAGTACGCGACATAATACCAATTAGATTCACTTTAATATCGGTATTGTGCGTTGCCGATTTAATGCCATCAACCACCGCCTCGACGACGCCTTGAGCGTGTAAATCATGTGTTTGTGCCATATAGTAAGGGCTAAAGCGCAGTTCGGTATAATCCATATTCTGTGCAATCGCATCTTCTACGTTTTCGATGGCAATACGGCGACATGCATCGTAATCACCAAGCACTTTGACACCCCAATCTAATTTAGCTAAAAATGCCATAAGATTGGGGGCGTTATCGAGTACTCGAACATGTGGGATCAAGCCCTCAATATCCGTCGCCGGTAATGGCATATTAAACTGCTGACCAAGCTCTAAAATCGTAGTCGCTCTCACGTTACCATCTAAATGGCGGTGTAAATCAAGTAAAGGTAAGTTGTTATTGATCATAATTCACTCGGCTGCAGATAAAATTTTGCGGATCATACTTGCCCCAATATAAAGATCAAGGACACATGTCCATTTTTAGCACGGCTACCTCGTTATGCAAATAGAAAAAGCCAGCGTATTCGCTGGCTTTTTCTAAGTATTTATTTGAGAATCGCCAATTCATAGGCCTTTTGATACTGTTGGGTCTGCTCGTAGCTGCGTAATGCGATACTCGTCCAACCAGTATGCCAATTACTTTTATTTATGTTATCAAAAACTTTAGCTGCGAGTTCAAAGTCCCCATCAACATGGGCCATGCATGCCAAACACGCTAACAAATCCGCATTATCAGGCTGTTTTTTCAGCTGGGCCTGTATCGCATGAGTTAATTGTAAATCACCTTCATTCGCGGCACTTATCACCGTCGATACATCGTGATATAACCCTTTTTTTAACCATTTCAGCAATACTGGCTGTACTTGTTTAATTTGCCCACTCGCCGCCATTGATTGTAAATAAGGCTGCTGCGCATACACTTTCAGTGCTTTGGGTAGCTGTTCATAATACGCTTGCCCATCAGATTGATTTTGCATAAAAAAACGCGTAAAGAAGCGCTGCCAATAATCCGCTGACCAAGTCACTTGCTTATGTTTGTCGTTCAATGTCTTTATCAATTCAACATGTTTTTGCTCTACCAATAGGCCCTCAAGGTAGGTAGTTATCTCGGTTGATTGTGGTTTTTTCTGCTGCATCGGCGTTTCAAGTAACACCAAAGCTTGCTCACCCTTGTCAGCCTGTAGCCAGAGCTTAGGCACTTTGCTTTGTGCTTCTTCTGACATGGCGGTTAGGTGCTGTACCGCAGTTGCCTGCTCGCCTTGATGTAAGGCAGACTTCGCCAGCAACGCATATTGATAATCTTGCCACTGACTGGGCGCATCATGCTTCTTAAACGCCACTTGTACTTGCTCATTATCATCATTAAGAGTCGCCCATAGCGCCTGTTGCCAAGCCTGAGAGGCTTTCATTGCACGCTTATGACCAAAGTGCCCCGTTGATTTACGATAAAGTCGCCAGAAAAATTTAATCGCCTTTACGACGAGCCATATGCCAATCGTTAGCAGGAAAAACATGATAGCCATAGCAACTATCGTGGCTTCAATGGTTACATCGTTATACGCTATGAGCACATAGCCTTTTTCATCAATTAATAAATGCCCTGCTGCCATGGCAATAGCAATGGCGATGATTATTAATATCACTCGGATCATTTTAACCACCCCTGCACCGCTTTAGCTGAGCGTAACTGAACAGTTTGGTTAAACGCCAATGATTGACCTTGCATCAGGACTAATTCGTCATGCATTGCCTGTACCGCTGCAGAGTCCATTTTAAAATAGCTTATTAACGTTTGTTGAGCACTCGACAAAGCACTAAAAAAGACACTGGCTTGCTTGTCCATCAAAGCACTCTGAGCTTGTGACAAGTGACTTCGTAGCTGCGCTTTCAATAATTGCTGTTCTTGTTTATCAAGTAGCGGGTCAATAACAGCGACTTCCCGATGGCGAATCGTGATAAAGTCGTCTACCAAATTTTCCCATGTGCGTAATAAATTGGCTTGCCAGTCACTGACATCACTAGATAGTTGTGCAATAGGCGCTGCTGTTTGCTCTGGTAAACGCAAAGTTTGCAGCTCAAGTTCAGGTACCTGTGCGAGTAAACCATGTAACTGTAAATATCTAGATTCCAATTGCGGCTTGTCCTGTGCATTCAACAGTGCAATATCTTGGGCAATTGCGCTCAATACGCCAGTGGTGTTTGGTTCATGCTGCAATACATCACTCAATCTTTGTAGTACCGCAATGCTGCCCTGAAAGTCTTGTTCCGCTGACGCCTTAAATTGTGCCATCCTTTGTAAGTACAGCACCTCACTGCTGAGTGCACCACTGACTTGTTGTTGAGCTGAGCTCAACGCCGCCTGCAGCTGCGTATCAAATTGCTGAGTCTGTGCTGCTAAGCGAGACTCAATTTGCATATCAACTTGTTTTTGTTGATTTTGCAATTGAACTAGTTGCTCACGAGTGGTGTTTAATTGTTCACTAAGTTGGCTATTTTGTTGTTGTAGTTGCGCAAGCGCAAGGTAGGTTTTATCGCTGATCTGCTGGCCATGAATAATTAAGCCGGCAGTTGCGGTACCACCAACTAAAGCAACCAATAAAGCCAATACGCCCACTTTACTGATTTTCTGTTTTACAGGTTTAACTTCTACCGCGTGTGTTTCGCTTTGCTGATTCTGTTGTTCACTCATTTGGCTACCTTGCTGTGTTTGTTCAGGCATAATACGCTTAAAAATGGCCTCATCACTGGGCCCTGAAGCAACTGTAATATGGGAAGATGCTACCTGATGTTGTAGCATCAAATGATCGGCACTACGCTGACTCACCAAATAAAAATGACATTGATTCAGCCAAGCCAACAACACTTTATTGGTGGTATTAAATATAGCATCGATTGCCGCGTTACTGGTTATGACTATACCGTCAATCTTAGCTTCTCGCCAGTGGTCTAACCAGGTATCTGATTGTGCCAACACTGGGGTTCGCCTATAAACAAGGCATTGATTTAATACTGCACCACGCGCTTTTAGGGTTTTTGCCAATAATGTGCGACCCCCTTCGCCTTTCACTATTACAACCTGTTTATCAGCGATAGATTGCAATGGAGGAAGCGCTAACACCCCTTCAGAGTCTTGCTGCAAGGGCGTTTGGGCCTGACGCGCATAGACTGTATTGATGGCTTTTGCGGTTTGCTCGCCAACAGCAACCAAGGTTGCGGTTGACGGTAATTGAGGTAAGTGTGCAGCTAACCCTTTCACAGCATCTTGCGAGATAAAGATGATCACATCCGCATCATCTATCGGCGACAACTGAGTGTTATCGACCGGCAACATTTCCAGCTTAAGGACAGGTGTTTTTACAATATCAATTTGTTGAGCTATCAGTAGCTCGCCTAGCTGCTCGCCTTTTCCTTCAGGTCGAGTAATTGCGATAGCCATACTAAGCGTCTCTATATACCTCAGCCAAAATCTTATCAGCGCCTTGCACTAATAATTGTTCAGCTAACGCAATACCGATTTGTTCTGCCTGCTCTACTGGCCCACTCGATTGGGCATGCAAAATTTCACTGCCATCCACCGCGCCCACCAACCCGCGTAAGTGCACGGTACCGCCATCAACCTCAGCATATGCGCCAATAGGAACCTGACATCCCCCTTCTAGACGACGGTTCATAGCACGCTCTGCATTGACGCGAATCCGAGTTGTTGTGTGCTCTAACGGTGCGAGTAATGCTTGTACACGCACATCATCGATACGGCACTCAATGCCAACAGCACCTTGCCCATTCGCGGGTAAAGACATTTCTGGTTCAATATAGGCAGCAATACGCTCTGGCATGGCCAACCGTAACAATCCCGCCGCGGCCAAAATAATGGCATCGTACTCACCGTTATCAAGCTTAGCTAAACGCGTATTCACATTACCTCGAAGATCTTTTATCTGTAAGTCTGGGCGTAATGCGCGAATTTGACACTGGCGGCGTAAGCTAGAGGTGCCAACAATAGCACCCTGAGGGAGCTCATCTAATGTTTTGTATGCATTAGACACAAATGCATCTCGTGGATCTTCACGTTCACAGATTGTATGAAGTGCTAAGCCCTCAGGAAAATCTACAGGGACATCTTTCATAGAATGCACGGCTATATCTGCGCGACCATCCATCATGGCTTGCTCTAGCTCTTTCACAAACAAGCCTTTGCCACCGATTTTTGCCAAGGGAGTATCTAAAATAATATCGCCTTGCGTAGACATAGGTACTAGTTCAACCGTTAAGCTCGGATGAAAATGCTCTAACCTTGCTTTTACAAACTCAGCTTGCCACATAGCCAATGCACTTTTTCTAGTTGCAATACGCAGGATATTTGTTTGTTCAGTCATGATTTGCCTTAACTCTGCCCTTATTGAGCATCTGGAATAATACGAAAAGATTTTTGTGCTAACAGTTGCCCTTGCTGGGTAACAACCTCAATACGCCATTGCCCAGTTTGGCTTGGCATAATATTTTTACTTGAGTAAGTACGATACCTCACCGCATTCACGGGCAAGGGAATTTCTGCCATCAACTGGTCTTGATGAAACCATAAGTGATGCACTATTTTGCCTTGCAAGTTTTTAATCTCAGTAAAGAAGTAAAGTTTTTCTGAAAACTGGGTACGCTTTAAGTTGTCATTTAAAACGTCAATCGGCTCGCGCTGTTCAATGCCCGTAGTCAATACAGCACGACTCACGACGTTTGTATCTATTTTAGCTCCAAGCGCCACATTAGCAATATGCGCTGATTCTGAAAATACAGTTTCAGTCACCATTGAGGCTATCTCCTGCTCAGCATCCTCTTCATCTGCTCCCTCTATGGTTTCACTCGTCACAGTGCGTGCTTTCTCTAACGATAATTCAGGCTCCACTTCAGAAACTACTAAGATTGCAGGAGCTCGTGCCACTGACACAGCTGTGATCTCACTATCTTTGCCTACCACGGCTACTGTCGTACTTGCAAGCGCGTCATCACCTGACACACTCTCATCTGCCAAATGTGCTACAACTGTTCCCGCACTAGGGATGTTATCAGGCGCCTGTAGATGCATTTCATCAGCGTTTACGACATTGGTTAAACCGTAAGTAACGCCAGCCGCAGACAACAACACAACACTCGATACCGCAAAAATACGGCGCCAGTGCCATTGATAACTTACCACTTGAACGGTAGGTGTCGTTTTAGTAACGGCCGTTTTGATGACTATCCGTTGT
Organism: Pseudoalteromonas sp. MMG012; assembly: GCF_018100875.1. Lineage (NCBI taxonomy): Bacteria > Pseudomonadati > Pseudomonadota > Gammaproteobacteria > Alteromonadales > Pseudoalteromonadaceae > Pseudoalteromonas > Pseudoalteromonas sp. MMG012. The sequence continues at coordinate 73,879 of NZ_JAGJEF010000015.1, read as the reverse complement.
GTCATTGCTGCTCTTCCTCAATTAAGATAATGTGGCGATTAACCAATTACGGATCGCGGTTAACTCTTCATGGCATACTTGATGGGCCATCGGGTAATCTTGCCAGCTTATGTCGTATCCTTGCCCACACAGTGTATCGTAAGCCAATCGCCCTAACGACATAGGTACAACTTGATCTTGATTACCATGTGCCATGAAAATATTTAGTTCGGTTTGTACGGCTTCATTGGCTAACTTAGCAGGCGCGCACATATAAGTCGATAACGCCATTACACCAGCAAGTTTAACTGATAATCGCGGTGCCAGATGTAAAGAGATCACCCCACCTTGTGAAAAGCCCGCTAAAATAATTTTGTCAGGGCTAATCCCTTTTGCTATTTCAGCATCAATCAGTTGCTGCACTTTATCAGCCGATTCCCTAACACCATGCTCATCAGCACGGCTTTCTGCATCCATAGATTTAATATCATACCAAGAGCGCATCACCATACCACCATTAATGGTGACCGGTTGTTCTGGTGCATGTGGAAAAACAAACCTAACACCTAACTCATCTGGTAACTTTAATTCCGGCGCAATAGGTAAAAAACCTTCACCCGAATCACCCAAACCATGTAACCAAATAATACTGGCTTTATGCTCGCCACGCGCTGCATATTCTACAAAAGGCAACATTAACTGTGCTTCCATTTAATTTCCGTACCCGCTTGACGCGTCGCAGCATCGCACATAAATTGCCAAAACTCCGCACCAGAGCGGTTATCAATCCACTTGTCATCATGTAGTTCGAAGTGATGGCCATTAAACTTAGTTGCTACCCACACCTGATGTAATGGCGCTTGTTTATTAATGATAATTTTACTCTTATCGGCAAATAAGATCTCTAAAATGCCCGACGCTGACTCATAATCCAAGTCCGCATCACAATCATCAATTTGATCTTCAATGGTAAACATTAAAGCTTCTGCTAGTTCATGGTACTCGTGATCTGTCATAGCACTTTCCTTTTTCAGCATAATTTATTTACGATGCAGCTAAAATACCTAGTCGCAATAGCTGCTTTTTTTACGAATTCTGTTACTCTGCGATTATAAAGGCACTGACATCATTAATCTAATGAAAGCGATACTCTCTCAATCAAGCATGTTTATTTTAGTCATATTAAGCGTTTTGACCCTAACTGGGTGCGGACAAAGTGGCGTGTTATATCTCCCTGAGCACGGTTCAAAGCCTGATCTCAACACCCCAAAAAGCGACGTTAAACCAACGCAGCGCAGCCATAGCGTAGATGTTGAACCAATGATAGAAAAGGAGCGCTAACATGGACTTTTTCCATTATAAAGATCAACAGCTATTTGCTGAAGAAGTCGCGGTGACGGATATTGCTCAGCAATACGGTACACCCTGTTATATCTATTCTAGAAAAACTTTTGAGCGTCATTACCATGCATTTACCAATGCTGCTAACGGGCATCCACACCTTGTTTGTTATGCGGTAAAAGCGAACTCGAACATTGCCGTCCTCAATGTGCTGGCAAAACTTGGCGCTGGTTTTGATATTGTATCGAAAGGTGAATTGGCAAGAGTCATAGAAGCCGGAGGCGATACCAGTAAAGTGGTTTTTTCTGGGGTCGCTAAAACCTCCACTGAAATTGAGTTTGCATTGGCACACAATATCAAGTGCTTCAATGTTGAGTCTATTGCCGAGCTCAAACGGATCAGTCATGTCGCACACGGATTAAATAAAACGGCCCGTGTATCTATTCGAGTTAACCCAGATATCGACGCTAAAACGCACCCTTATATATCAACGGGTTTAAAAGAAAATAAATTTGGTATTGATATTAAACAAGCCTTTGATGTCTATCAACTTGCCTACGCACTGCCTGCACTAGATGTGGTCGGTGTCGACTTTCATATTGGTTCACAGTTGACCGAAGTGGAACCATTTCTTGCTGCATTAGATAAAGTTCTTGCGTTGATTGAACAACTTAAATCCGCAGGGATTAACTTACATCACCTAGATATTGGTGGCGGACTAGGTGTGCCCTACGATAGTGAGAAACCACCACATCCCAGTGCGTATGCGGCTGAAGTAAAAGCAAAGCTGACGAACTACCCGCACCTAGAATTGGTGTTTGAACCTGGGCGTGCCATTGCCGCCAATGCCGGAATTCTAGTTACTCAAGTAGAGTACTTAAAGCCAAGCCAAGAAAAGCATTTTGCCATTGTTGATGCTGGCATGAACGATATGCTGAGACCTTCTCTTTACCAAGCATGGCAAAATATTATTGCTGTTTCACCACGTAACGACGATACACCAACACATAATTACGATGTAGTTGGACCTGTATGTGAAACAGGTGACTTCTTAGGTAAAGACCGCCCGCTTGCCATTCAAGCCGGTGACTTACTGGCTCAGCGAAGTGCAGGTGCATACGGTTTTACAATGAGCTCTAACTATAATTCGCGCCCCCGCGCTGCTGAACTAATGGTAGATGGCGAAAAATGTTATGTGATCAGGCAAAGAGAGACACTACAATCATTGTGGCAAGGTGAGCAATTACTACCATAATTCATGTATCGTAATAACAAAAAATCATGGCAAGGTGCCTTAGCAGGAGTAGTTTTAAGACATTATGTTTGTAAATTTTTCAAAAATGCACGGTTTAGGCAATGATTTTGTGGTGATCGATAATGTCACCCAAAACGTGTTCTTGTCTCGTGATCAAATAAAAAAGCTCGCTAACCGACACTTTGGGATCGGGTTTGACCAATTACTCATGGTTGAAGCGCCTTACTCTCCAGAATTAGACTTTCACTATCGAATTTTTAACTCAGATGGCTCTGAGGTTGAGCAATGTGGCAATGGCGCTCGTTGCTTTGCGCGCTTTGTTAGAATGAAAGGTCTTACTAATAAACATAAAATCTCGGTCTCTACCAAATCCGGTAATATCACTTTATATATGGAGAAAGATGGCCAAGTCACGGTCAATATGGGAAATCCGCACTTTGCGCCAAGTAGCATTCCTTTCAAAGCAACAAAACCAGAACTAACCTATATTATGCGCGCCGATGATCGTACTGTATTTTGTGGTGTTGTATCAATGGGTAATCCTCACTGTGTACTGGAAGTGGATGATATTGACACTGCTGACGTATCCATTTTAGGACCTTTACTGGAACATCATGAACGCTTTCCTGAACGAGCCAATATTGGTTTTATGCAAATTCTCAACGATGAGCATATTAAATTAAGAGTGTGGGAGCGTGGTGCACAAGAAACCTTAGCCTGTGGCAGTGGCGCATGCGCAGCAGTGGTCGTCGGCATTGCACAAAAAAAGCTTGCCAACTCCGTACGAGTAGACTTACCAGGTGGTAGCTTACAAATACGCTGGCAAGGTGAAGGTCACGCAGTGAAAATGACAGGACCTGCCGAGCACGTATTTGATGGACAAACCGCGTTATAATTCACTTATGAGACAATAATATGAGCAAACAGCAATTCACGATTGATGAACAAAAAATTTGTGACTATTTGATACGTCACCCAGACTTTTTTACCAACCATCAATATGTATTGCTCGAGCTGGAGTTGTATTCTCAAAGCCAAGGGCTACCAAATCTCGCACTACAGCAGCAGCGTAAGTTACGGGAGCAAAATACTCAGCTGAAAACCCAACTTGCGACAACAGCTCGACTCGCCCTTGAAAATGAACGCGTATTTCGTCTATTTAGTGAGTGTCAGCGACAATTATGGCGATGCCATAGCTTTTCCGACCTCGCGACGCAGCTCGCTGATACTTTATGTCAGAACCCCAAAGTCATAGCGTGTGAATTACTGCCCTACACAGACCCATTACATACCATTGTCGAGACTCGATTAACGCGGCAAAATTGTTACCTTGGTCGATTATCACAACAGGAACACAACTTAATTTGGCTTAAAGACAATCAACTACAAGCTCGCTCTGTTGCGTTGTATTTAATTGGTAGTGTTCAGCACCCTGAGGCTATTTTAGCCTTCGCCAGTGATGATGTAACACACTTCAATTCAAACAACGATAACTTATTCATCAAGGAGTTTATTGCCTCTCTTGAACTGCGCTTGAGTGACTTGGCCTAGTCACATGCCGGCAACCAATACCGTGCTTAGCCAAGCTTGGCTTTCACCCATCAACGATTTTATGGCATATCTAAAGCATGAACGGCAATATTCTCCACATACATTAACCCAATATAGCACTCAGCTCCGCCAAGCTGCCCAGTACTTTCAAAGCAGCAACAGCAACGGCTGGCTGCATGTATTACCCGAACAAATCCGCCGATACAGCATGCATTTACGCGCTAAACAATACAACCCTCGCACAATAAACCTTAAATTAAGCTGTATTCGGAGTCTGTATAAGTTTTTAAAAGTAAAACATATACAAGAGGCGACAATCGCCAATCCGGGTGAAGGGATCAAAGGCCCTAAGTTTCAGCGCCCATTACCAAAAAACCTTGATGTTGACCAAATGGGTCAATTACTGAACATCGTTGCCGAAGATGCATTAGCATTGCGAGATAAAGCAATGATGGAATTAATGTATTCAAGTGGTTTACGTATCAGCGAATTGGTCAATGTCAACATAGGCGACATTCGTGAAGGTGAGATTCGTGTCTTAGGTAAAGGCAATAAGGAACGTGTGATCCCTGTTGGCACAAAAGCACTCGATGCATTAACAGCATGGTTGACTGTGCGTTCTATTATGGCACATGAGGAGGAACTCGCCGTATTTGTCAGCAAGCGTAAACAGCGCATATCTATTCGCCACGTGAGAGAAAGAATGAAAGAATGGGGCATTAAACAAGGGATCAGCACACCCGTTCACCCCCATAAGTTACGTCATTCATTTGCCAGTCATCTACTTGAATCCAGTGGTGATTTACGTGCTGTGCAAGAAATGCTCGGCCATACCAGCTTATCTGCCACCCAAGTATATACTCATGTTGATTTTCAGCATCTCGCTAAGGTTTATGATAAAGCCCACCCTAGATCGAAAAAACAAAATAACGATCCGAAATGACAGACTTTTAGTATAATAACGCCATCTCCTCATTCGAAATAAGTAACAATGCGATTTAATAAAGCCATAGATAGCATCAGTGTGCTCAGCTTTGATCTAGACGATACGCTATACAATAACCACCCGGTCATCAAAGCAGCAGTCCAAGCACAGCTAGACTATTTAAGTCAAATAACACAATGGTCTCAACAAGGCCCTCATTACTGGTCACACTGTCGCAATCAAACCGTTAAACAAACTCCTTCCCTTGCCAATGATGTAACACGGTGGCGTAAAGTTGCATTGCAATATGGCATGTCAAAACTACCATTGACCAAGGAGCAAGCCCACCATTATGCATCATGTGCCTATCAAGCATTTAGTGATGCCAGAAGTAACATCACCGTTCAGCAATCTGTGCTCGACTTACTGGGTGCATTACGCACGAAGTTTCGCCTAATAGCCATCACCAATGGCAATGTTGAAATTGACAAGTTTAATTTGCGTAATGAATTTGAACTCGTCTTAAAAGCAGGTCCTGACGGCGCGGCAAAACCCCATAGTGAACTATTTGACAAAGCCGCCGTCGTTTTAAATGTGAAAAAATCGGAGATTTTACATATTGGTGATAGCTTAGACAGTGATGTACAAGGCGCCAACTTGGCTGGCTGTTATAGCCTCTGGTTGAATAACCAACAGTTTAAGTACAAATACCTTGGCCTTCCCCACATCGAGATTCATAATATTAATGATTTATATCAATTAGTTAATACATCACCTTCTAAATAGAAATAACGCCTTTAGTTGCATTAACTGTGTGTTTAACGTACTAATAGTTCCAGACAATTACAATTATTATAATGGAACTCAGCCTATGTCATCACAGGATACGGGGTTTTTCGGTCACCCAAAAGGCCTCTCTACACTCTTTTTTACTGAGATGTGGGAGCGCATGAGCTACTATGGCATGCGTGCGCTCTTAGTCTTATTTATGACCGCCAGCCTTCAAGAACAAGGCCTCGGTTTCACCGTAGCTTCTGCCGCTGCCATCTATGGCCTATACACTGGCGCCGTCTATTTTTTAGGCTTGCCCGGAGGTTGGATAGCAGACCGCTTACTCGGCGGTCAAAAAACAGTATGGTATGGTGGCCTCATTATCATGATCGGCCACATAATTTTAGCGGTCCCCTCCACACATTCCTTTTTTATAGGCCTCATTTTTGTCGCACTGGGTACCGGCTTATTGAAACCGAATATCAGTGCCATGGTTGGTCAGTTGTATCATAGTGATGATGAGCGCAGAGACAGTGGCTATGCCATATATTACATGGGTATTAATTTAGGGTCTGTCATTGGCTACTACGTGTGTGGTTATTTTATGGAGCATGTCGGGTGGCATTATGCATTTGGTGCAGCTGCGGTCGGTATGGCAATTGGTTTAATTCAATATCAACGAACACTCAGCAATATCGCAAGTGTGGGGGAAAAACCCACCAGCCCGCTCGAACCAAAGCAAGCAAAGCAAGCTTGGTCAGTAATAACGCTTGTGCTGATCGGTATAGCCATAGTGACGACTTTCACATACTCTGGTGTCATTGTCATAAATCCGGTGATCGTAGCGCAATATGTTGCCGTCGTATTTACCTTAGTCTTTTTTATTTACTTCGGTCTTATTTACTACAAAGGTGACTTGAATGAAGATGAACAAAAGAAGATGTGGGCTCTCCTTTTAGTTTGCATTGCCTCCGCTTGCTTCTGGTCTGGTTTTGAACAAGCCGGGTCATCGTTAAACCTATTTGCGCGTGATTATACAGATCGTATGATTGGTACATTTTCAATCCCCACTGCCTGGTTTCAATCTGCAAATGCGTTATTTATTATTATTCTATCTCCGTTCTTTGCAGCTCTATGGATAAATCTCTCAAAACGCATGATTTCCCCTTCATATAACTTGAAATGTGCAATCGGCCTTGTGATCATGGCAAGTGGGTTTTTAGTTATGTTTATGGCGTCACAATATGCTGCTCAAGGCCTAAAAGTGGCACCATATTGGTTAATCACGACTTATTTTCTTCATACTGTTGGTGAGTTATGCTTAAGTCCAGTCGCACTTAGCGCAATCAGTAAACTCTCACCCAAGCGATTTGCAGGTCAAATGATGGGGGTATTCGTACTCACCTACTCCATTGGTAATATTATTTCTGGGTTACTTGCAGGGCACTTTGATCCAAATAATGTGCAAGAGATGCCAAACCTTTACTTACAAATCAGTCTCTTCTGTATTGGTGTAGGGATCATCATTGCATTAGTCAGCATTAAGTCTCGCGTATGGGAAGGGCAGTCACAACCTTCTTAAAGTTCAAATCAAAGGCGAGGTGCATGCCTCGCCCTTTATGTTTAAAGCTTTATGGGTATCAGGGTACCCGCCACAACCGTATCATTATCAAGTACAAAATGACCCTCCCAGAGATTGTTACTCCATTCAATCACATCTAAATTCGCTTCACCCAACTCATTTGCGGGTAACTGGTTCACAGAGTCACCTTGAGACACTGTCCCAAACTGCCATGGTTTTAAACTCTGTAATAACCGGCTACCTCCTTTCAATTCCATATTCGTACTTGTTAAAGGATCTAATAATTCGATTGATGTCACAGTGCCATAGTGGTTCATCTCAATTTTTTGATGGCACCCAGTCAACAAAGCACGCTTGCCACTCATCCCAAACAATTGGACTAACGACTTATCTAAGTCAGGGGCGCTCTGCAAGAGTGCCGCTGCGTCTGGACAAGGTAAAGCATCAAACTTCCCCGTGAGTAAAGAGGTATCTCCAATACTCAAGCCGACCAATTTATCGGCGACAGCTTCATCTGACGTCTTTACTTTAACTATTTGCACATTTTTATATGCGCCTTTTAAGGCTTTAACACGTGCAGTGGTTAGTTCTTCTCCACTTGAGAAGGCATTTCCCGTCGTCGGATCATATACCCGAATCCCCTCATTAAAGAATTCCAAATGATTACGCAAAGAAATGAGCAGTAAAGATTCATTGTATTGATAGCCCACGAATTTGTGATCCGAAAAAAACAATGCATTGTCTCGACCAATGAACGCAATATATGCGCCATCAGATAGCGGCCAAAGCAGACTAAAGCGCCCTAAATCTTTTTCAACGGACTGCATCGATTCACCTAACTTAATACCAAATATCGTATTGTCTGAAATCAAGTTTGATTCTAATTTCAATGGTGCCGTTTTGATCACTTCCTTATTCACTGAAATTGCATATCCAAGATTTACTTTCTGCTTTAAATGCATAATATTATTGCTGAATAAATCTAAAGAGGTTGTGTTTACTCGAGGAATATCCTTCGCACAAGCAGTCACTGGAAGAAACTCAGCTTTGGCAACAAGCGCATCTTCACTATGACTTTTAAACCTCATCGACTTAATCATCATTGATGTATTATATTGTGCCAATGCCTTTGTTGCTTTTTCAAATAACCGTTGCTTTACATGCGCAATCTGCTCGAATTCGGTTTCTTTGTTTTTTGTGAAATACATCGCGGAAAGTGATATCGTTTTTGAGCCAAATGTCACTTCGCATTCACTTCCTTTAGGGTAGATATCATGGGCAATTGTCACAGTGGATAAAGCACTCATACCGACGTACAGAGCCACTGGTAGTTTTTTATTATCATAAACAAAATCCTTTCATTATAGTTATTATCTAGTGAGTCCTTTACTGATAATATACCTTAAATCTCAATTTTAAGAGGGTGTATATGAATAAAGTAGCAATAACAGGTGCAACTGGCTTAATGGGTCGTTCATTAATGACCATTTTAGGGGCTTCTTTTAATACTCAAGGTATTGGCTTTAACCGCGCTAGCGGTAATATTCACAAACTCGATTTAAACGATGAAGCAGCAATAACTGCGTTTCTTGATGAACATCAACCAGATGCGCTCATTCATGCTGCCGCCGAGCGCAGGCCTGATATTTGTGAGCAGGCGCCAGAACAAGCTCTAGCGCTCAATGTCAAAGTCACTGAATTTCTCGCACAGCAATGTAAAAAAAGAAATATACGCCTACTATTTATTAGCACAGACTATGTGTTCGATGGTGACAATGCACCTTACGACGAGTTTTCAAAAACAAACCCTCTTAATTTTTATGGACAAAGCAAGCAGCGTGCCGAACAAGCTGTACTCGCAACTTGCGGCCAACACACGATTATTCGTGTGCCTGTCTTGTATGGAGATGTAACACATTTAGCTGAGTCAGCAGTCACCGTTATCGCCGAACAAGTCAATCCACTCAAACACTCAAAACACGATAATTGGGCAATTCGCTACCCAACCCATGTAGAGGATATTGCTTGTACAATTAGAGATTTACTCAAACAACCTCAGCACCTCGGCGGTATTTTTCACATTTCCAATCATCAAGCCCTCAGTAAATATGAGATGGCGTGTATCATTGCTGATGTTTTAGGCTACCCGAAAACGCTACTTGAGCCTCAGTCTAAACCTGAGCACACGGCACAAAGACCCTATAACTGCGCCCTTAAAGATACTCGACTTAGTAAGCTCAATATCCAACATCAAAGAGATTTCAACAAAGCCATCGCACAGGTACTTAACAGCAATCGTTGAACGTGCGCATCGAAATACAGTATAGTGGCTCGATAAGCGCCACTATACGACACAGGAGTATCATGCACGCACGATTAAAATACGTTGCCATCAGCACATTTGTTGCTGGTTTAACTGCATGCCAAACTCTACCAATTAAAACGATTGATAATCCTAATTTTAATAAAAATAGTCTCGGAGAGTTTAGCAATCAATATCCAAGTCCATTTAAAGGGCATGGCCCCCACCATCCTTATGACAACATTGAGTTTCTTGAACTCCATGAAATTGAAAAAGTAGAACCTAATTTTATTAATATCGGGTCATTCACCGGCTTACGTAAAGATACCGGCTTCAATTATCAGGATCTGGTATACCCAACACCACGTATCGATGAAACTGCGCGTCAGACATTAACCTGGTTAGGCCATGCAAGCTTTCTCGTGCAACAACGCCATACCGACGCCTTTTTAACCGACCCTGTTTTTGGTGAATTTGACGGTTTTGTCGGCTGGTTAGCACGGAGTATCAACGATGATATGGCAAGGCAGGGACCTGCACCGGTAAAAACAGCTCAGTTGCAATTTGTAGATGGTGTCGTCATTTCTCATAATCATTATGATCACTTAAGTGAACAAACGTTAAACCAGTTGGCCACAGATACACAGCTGCTTCTTCCCTTAGCCGTCACAGACAATGTTGATTACAAGCAAGGCCCTATTACAGAGATGGACTGGTACACACAGACGTCTGTCGGTAACACGAATATTCATTTTTTACCTGCCCACCATTTTTCTCGACGAGGTTTAACCGACTGGAATAAAACACTGTGGGGATCCTGGTTATTTGATGACGGTGAGCATACTGTCTTTTTTGCCGGCGATACGGGTTACAGTCAAATTTATAAAGATATAAAAGCCCAATTTAACGGCTTTGATGTTTGCTTAATGCCCATAGTGGCATATGACCACAATTATCGTAGTATTCACTTGGCACCCGAAGATGCTGTCAAAGCTGCGCAAGACCTTGCTTGTAAAGTCTTTATTCCGTGGGGTTACGGTACTTGGCTCTTAGGCTATGAGCACGTTAACGAACCATTAAGGCGTTTAAAGAAAGCGTTTAAAGACATTAACCCCAACATGCACCTAAAAATAATGCAAATGGGTGAGAGCATCCGCTATACCGATCTGCTCCCCCCTCCCAATGTAAAAACTAATGTGGAACAAATCGCTGACTGAACATTTTTATTACGCTATTTGGTAAAGGATACTTCTTATAAACAACCGCCAAATAGTCCTGCCATGCCCGTATTTTCAAATTAGCAACTTGCTCCACGGGCAAAAGGTTATGGTATAAATTGCCAAAATCTTTCAAAAACTGTACATCTCGTCGACGGCTATTTTTAGCATACCCTTTCCCTGCATAATGTATAAAGTCAGCCTCTAAATAATCATCAGTTCCAAACATATCCATGCGGTTAAATGCTTTGTCCAACGACGCATGCTTTATTGAGTATCTATGTAACAGATAATTAAAATAACTTTGATCATTATCTCATTACAGATACGCTGTAAGTCATCTAACTTTGTTTTTTTAAACAAACCGCTCTCTTTTGAAGTGAGAATAATGCCAGCATTATAATAAACAAACCGTTCATTATTTTTAGGCCAACAAACATCACCTAACGCATCACAGACCAACGCAATATCGTTATCTCGATCTTGTACCACCCCTTCATCAAACCAATAAGTTGTTTCTCTATCTGTGTATAGCTCAAACACATTCCGTGCATTAGGCGTAATTAATACATCTGCATCTACATAAAGAACACGATCATATTCACGAAGCAGGTCACCAATACGCAGTTTTTCTGTCCAAGCAGGACTGGCATTATATTTTGGCTTCTCAATAGAGATTGGGAAGTGAAGTTGATCTGAAATGATTAAATCTGCGCCGACCTTATCGGCATAATAGCGGAAGCTAGCAATCGCAGCCCGGTACATTGGGTTATCACCTATCGCTAAAGTAAATATGGCTTTTTTCACGAGAAATCCTATTCCATTGTATCGCTCTATAATTCAGCACATCAGCACCCTACGCAACCCTACATTACAATTTTAAACAATTCTCATAACACAATTACAACCCATCAACACCGCTAACCCAACAAATGACCACTAAGACTTACACACAGAAGTCATTTACAATATTATTAAAGGTATAAAAAACAATAGTTAATTACACAGAAAACCATTTACTTATCGCTTCATGACGAGTATTTATCGTTCTAAAATGTCTGACTTTAAAGTTTACAACACATATTTTACTGCGGTCTTTAACGCTGGACTGCCGCCAATCACGCCATTGCTTTTATCCATACACTTGGCAATATCATCACCTATATTCGACTAAATGACTTGCTTAAATTCAACCTTTTACTTTTCCTTTATTTATGCTTATTGTTTTGAAATTCTAAATTTATTCCAAATAGAACATTCAGTAAAAAGCATTAAATTATTTTCTTATCACCACCCTCCTACCTTAAACCATTAAATCTAATCAATTTATATGGGTAAAAAATAAAAAACCATCCTAGCGGATTAGTATAAATGATTAAATGTGGATAATGGAATTTACAATGTTAACTTTAAGTCAATTAAATAATATTGTGTTGACATTGTAATTTACAGAAAAGATACTAGTTCAAAACATTAACCAATAATGAATAAATACTTCTCACTTTCTATCTCTTTCGAGTAGTTAAGGCCCAAATGCCATGGATATTTACGCGACACCCAATTGGACATTTTTTTCGTCAAATAATGAACTTATATTTTCGAATGGGGGCTCTACTCAGCTTGCCGCGAGACACAATGCATGTTTGCTAGCTTTGCTCGAAGCACAAGGTAAAACCGTCGACTATGACACCCTGCTACTCAAAGTTTGGGGCACACAATTTCGTGATACAAACACGATTGCCTCTGTCATTTCAGAGCTCAGAAAGCATATAAATTGTGGCGACCCTGATTTAAGATATATTCTCACAGTGCCAAAAAGAGGTTATCGCTTCGCTGAGTTCGAGTCGGTCACAACATTCACTGAGCAAGAATATACTGAAGTCACGACAAAAAATGATCAATTGATCCCTCCTATAGAGACAGATCAAACCAATCACATCGTTAACAAGGTAAAAATACAACCAAAGCGAGTGAAGCAATCCATGATTGCAGCCGCTCTAACAGTGGCGTTAGGGACCTTGTTCTCGCTATTTCCAAATTTTTCGGCGTCATTCTCAAAACCCTCATTCATGCAAAAAACCCTCACGTTTGAACGTGGTTTGGAATACAACTTTTCCATATCTCCGGATAAGAAAACACTGGTCTATATAAACGAACAAGAGTCTGAATTTTCTCTGATTTCCAAGAATTTGGATACCGAGGAGAAGCAATCCATCAGCTTAGAAAGCGCGCACTCGATCACTTCATTTGCATTTTCTAAAGACAGCAACGCTCTGGCTTTTGTCGAAGTTGATGGTGATCGTTCATGCTTATACATCACACGCGTTTCCAACGGTCAATTAATCATGAATGAAAAAAGGCTAATCTCAGCGTGTGAAACACAGCGGGATATTATGTCCATAGAGTTTTCCAAGGCAGGTGATGCTATCTTCTACGCTCAAAGTAGAGATGTCACTGAACCTTTCGTGATCGTAAAGCATGACTTAACAACAGGTTTAGAAAGAAATTTAACCTCCCCCCCAACAACTGGCCGTGGTGACTATGGCGCGACAGTCAGTCCTGACGGGAGTAAAATTGCATTTATTAGAGATTTATTTTGGGAAAAGTCAAGTATCTGGGTTATGGACATGCACTCAGGTGAAACACGGAAACTATTTGCGAAACCATACATAATCGATAAATTAAGTTGGTACTCTGATGACGAAATCATATTTACCAATGGAGAAGTTCTGCTCAATTACTCAATGGAAGATGATGCGATAGACACAGTCTACGACTTATCAACGGCATTATATATGCCTATGGCAATAAACGGCTCTATCTTTCTCAGTACGGGAGATTTTTTTAAAGCCGAGCTTGCTTTCCTTTCACTGAATGACTTCAGCCTCACTGATAGAGAAAAAAGTGACTACTTGGAACATACACCGACACGTCCATTAAAGGATGGCAGTTTTTACTTCATTAGCAATCGCTCAAACGAAACTGGCATTTGGAAAAGCCAAGGTTATAAAAATAAGATGCTCTCTGACAGTAGCATGCTTAAGAACATAAAAACATTAACCGACGCTGGGTCCATATTATTAACCACGAAGCCTGGTAAGCTAATTCAAATTGATAAAACCACAGGTGAAATTTCAACTTTAAAAGATAATACCCCGAATATCGAAAATTATTCATATTCGGCAACCGACAATAAAGTTTTGTATAGTAAGGAAGTTGGTGAAAGTTGGTACTTAGAATCATTCAATTTGGAAACTCAACAAAAAGAATTACTTGGGGTTTCTGGGTATACAGGGCACTTTGTCGGCCAAAATATTTACCTCACTGAGTTTAGACAACCAGGCCTTTGGCGATACAACGCCTACACACGAGAGAAAACATTGATAATTCCTGATTTTGAGAGCTACTTTTCCGATAAGTGGACAGTCACGAATGACTATATCCTGATGCTAAACGGAAAGACTTTACAAATATGGGAAAATGGCGGGGAGTACGAGCTGATTAAATTAATTCATTTAAACAGTACACCGCGAAGAATTAAATGTGGCTCCACACAGTGCTCAATTGATCAATACGCACTAGGTAGCACAGACATTATTGAACTTGCCCCTGCTATATAGTGCGCATACTGAAACTCACTCGCTCAGCTGAGACAGGCGTTTTTCAACTTGCTTTTTCTCCCAATTTCTATCAAATAGCGCGCCAAAACCAAATGTACTGACCCATTTTAGCGATGCAATAACCAACCATGCTACCAAAACCCACAAACTCCACATATACTCGGGACTCGTCACCACATTGATCAACATTAATGCCACACACAACAGTAATCCTTTTAAAAGAAACTGATAAAAATGTTTAATTTTACTTACCTGCTCAATTGCTTGTTGATATACCTTGTCTTCACGACTCATGCCTAAACTCCTTATTATTATTTAAATACACTTCAAGTTGACTGTGTGCTGCACACATCAAAGGCACCTTTACAGCCTTCTCCGCCGCGAACTCACATAATTCTGAGAGTAAATTTAGCTCTATTCTATGGTTATTTTCTATGTCTTTTAACATCGATGCTGAAAGCGGTGATCCCACCTGTAAAAACGCATCCCGTGTTATTTTATTTGACCTTGGCCGTATCGAAAAACCATGGGCTGAAGCCACACTTTGACACTCATCAATAATTTGAACCGCAACAGCCTGTCCATGTTCTGTATTAATTAGCTCGCCAATGGTGCCACGCAATAAAGTGGTGCATCCGGCCAGCGCATTAATGAAAGTGAACTTTTCCCATAATTCCTGCTGAATGTTTTTGCTAACTCTTAAATTAAAATGCGCACTTTTTAACAACTCAATCAGCGCTTTAAAAGAAACCTCATCTTGTTGTGCAATATCATCAGTCCCAATTGTCATTTCATGAATCGAATTGAAGTGTTGGATCTCTCCATCAGCATTTCTAGCAGTACTTACATTACAATAGCCATACAATAACTGAGCGTCAGGAAAAGCAGAGCCTATTTTCTCATAATGCCCAAAGCCATTTAACATTGGTAAAATATAAGTCGATCGCCCTACCGCCTTTTGGCAATCCCGGAGGCTCTGAGCCAAATCATATGATTTACACGTTAATATAATGACATCAAATGGGCCTGTAATTTCCTCTTTAGTAAGCGCGTCAATATCTTTGACGCTCACATCTCCTCTCCCACTCTTTAAATGCAACCCATTTTTTTTCAATCTATTAACTGTATTCTGCCGGGCAAGAAACGTGACTTTGATGCCAGCTTCAAGAAGCCTAGCACCAAAGTAACCGCCAATCCCACCACACCCAACGATGAGAATATTCATTTTAATCCACCATTATGCTGACTGTTGTAATTGATATGCCTGCAATAACTTAAATACTTCAATACCTTCAATTGTCATCCCTTCATAGTTGCAACTAGATATTTTTAAATTATGCAAATTACTGCGCGTGATAGTGGCATTATGTAAGTTAACTGACACCATATTAACCTCTTCACAAACAACACCATCCAATTCTGATTTGTCTAACTTAACTTTTTCGAACTTAGAGCCACACAAGTTCACTTGGTTAAATGTTGAACCTGATGCATCCACTTCTTCGAATGAGCTCTTGCCCATATCTACGTTCACCAAATCAAAGTTGTGCTCACAGTTGTTTAAACTAATCGTGTTCATTTTTTTATTCCTTATTTTTTAAATACTATTAAAATTAAATTGTTGTAAAAGATAGATTTTTTTGAAATTGTTGTTGAATGTCTCGCCACATAAGGTGAAATTCATCCGTGTTCTTCGAATCAAACACAAACAAACTTAAAAAGTCAGTACAGTGTGCCGAAGCGGCTTTAAATGAGCCTGGCTGTACAAATGATTGCTTCAATTTTATTCTCTTATCCGCTAAATCATCCACCGACATACAGTCAGTAACAAAACCCGATATGTTAGAGCGAATACCTATAAGCCCAGCGACATCAACTCTTTGTGTGTTTATCTTAGGAAGAATGCCAGTGCATCCTGCTTCAATAGCAAGTACGGCTTCGCTGTAATTTACCCCATATTGAGACTCTATCATCCACACAATACCGCCACCGCCAGGGCGTAAACCAACTTCACAGAAAGTCAATTCTCCGCTCGGTGATACAAAACATTCTAAATGAGTCACCCCATTTTTAATCTCAAAGGCTGCATTAACTTGATCCGAAAACTCAATCAGTGCTTGTTTCAATTGTTCATCTTCCACAATCACACTAATGAATGGCGTCCCGGCAGAAAAATCAATATTACTCATCCCCGGTAAATATGCCGCAGGTGCCGTTAACTTTGTCTCACCATTAATAATCATCGCGTTGATATGAAAGAGTTGACCTTCAATAAATTCTTCAGCTTCAAATCTAGCTAGGTTGCTCTCATGCTTTTTCGCCCATTCCTGCAGCTCACTGTCTGTGCTCACAAACACGACTTCTTTACTGCCAAAGCCATCCTTAGGTTTAATAACCAACTTGCCAAACTGCTTTAGCATGCCGCTCGCAGCTTCCAAGTCAGCACAACACGTGTATTGTGGAAACTTTACGTTCGTATTTTTTAGCTGCTGCTTCATCGCCACTTTATCTCTGAAGCGCAAGCCTTCATCACTTTGCATACCCTCAATTTTAAGCAGTTCACGAGTGCGTGCAGCTAAGCCTATATTTGACTCATCTAGGGTAGCAACAGCACTAAATTGATATTCCAGATGCAGTTGCTGCGCTTTTTCTAGCAGCGTGTGTTCATCAGAAAAGCGAATGGTCTCTACCTTAAACTTATCTGTTAGCCTACCAAATACTTTTTCGTTCCCTTTATCAGCTAAAATCACCCCACCACACGGTAAGTTATCAAAAATACTGCTACCATCGAGTTTTAAAAAGCTTTCGTACTCACCACGAGCAATGATTAACATTTGTTTTGTCATAATAAAATTTCCTTTGGTTAAGCCACTGAAGGCGCAGCTGCTTTCATTGCGGCTTCACGTTCAGCTTTTTCCCGCATTTGCATTGCTTTATTTCTAATATGGATTGGATAACGGTCGCTGAACACAATTGCCAGTGTCAGTACCAAATAAGTGGTCAAAAGTGATAGCCATGGGTAACTTGCTTCAAACATCATTACAGTGCCATTTAATGCAAACCCGGCCGCCCAAAATAGTGATACCACTTTATTTGTTTTAAGAAATATTGGATGCCCCCAAAACTCTTCTGGTGTCGTGAGTTTGGAGTGTGTCAAGGTGAATGGTTTATTTGCTACCACTGACAGCAATGCCGTGAGCGCAAATACGCTATAACAAATCTGAGCTCCGTACTGAAGCGCCCAGTAAGACCAACCAAATATCCCATTCGCAAACAGGGTTAAAAACAGCATCGATGACACCCATGAGAGCGGGTTCCCAGCTTTAAGGTACTGACGTCCAAAATATGTGTGTAATACAAAAAATGCGATCCAAGCAACATTGATAAGCTCAATGGTGCCAAACCTAAGTACTAAGCTGAATGTGATCCACGGCCCCACCCCTAAAAGTATTTTACGCAGCATGCTGCCTCCTTGAATCAACCTCTAATGTCATGAGACCTTTGTTATAAGCTTTGTTTGTCAAATCAGATATCGTAAATAAATACACGTCATCTGATTTTGCTTGAAACTGACAACGGTATATTTGACCTGGGACCATAGGGCCCAAAAACTTCGCATTTTTTATCAGCAACTTGGTATTCTTCATCGCTAACATCTGTGCTAAATTTTGATGTAGCAGTTCAACTATCAATGATGCCGGGACAACTGGAAAGTTAGGAAAGTGCTCATTAAATAAAAAATGTCCACCATCCAATGAGAATTCAAATGTCGTTTCACTGACCCACTTTATATTGGTAAATATTGCTTGATTGTCGCTATTGATTATCATTATTTTTCCTCATTTAGAGTTTAGCGACGGTGATCTGGGCTTGCGCTACTGAATCACCGGTTTGCTCATCCAACACTGTAACGGTCACACGTGCAGAAGGACCAAAAGGCTCCGCTTCACATGTAAACTGGTACGCCTTTAGTTCTAGTTCATCAGCCTGGCTGAATTGATTTATATTGACCGGAAGAACACGTATGTCTCTAGCACTCGCTCCTGCAATCACCTTTTTTCCAATCCGAACAGCAGCTTGATGTATTCCTTCCAGAGCAAGAAATAGTGGTCTCACTCCCATCAATCCTTGGTAATTTTGTAATGCAAGGACGCCAGTGCCCTTGCCATTTTCAACATGCTCCAACTGACATATATCCAAAAATCGGCTATTCATTGTCTATGCTCTCTCATCCAAAATCTGGCGATGTTTATTTCGTCCAGTTAAACTGGCTGATTGTGTACTATCAAACTCAATTGTGATTAAACCAGTGTCTTTATCTAACGCTTCTTTTAGTTCTTCATAAGCCAATAAAGCATTTGATATTTGGCCTTTTTGAACATCATCTAACGCATCATGCAAGACTCGTATTATCAATAAATCCTGACCCAAATCGTTAGTATCGAGTAACGCTTCCAGAAGCACATCACGTTCATTAATCGCCATCGCTGCGATATCGCGTAGCACCTTCATGTCGACCAAGTTACCAACAAAGTTAAAGCTCGTGTCTGAACGGTCAATTCCCCCCATAATGACTTGATCGCCACGCGCAACTAATGAAACCGCATCGCCAGTGTCAAAACGTAAAAATGGCACTGGAGTCTCTTCATTCAAACAGGTAACCAGTAAGCGTCCTTGTTGATTAAGCTCTAAGAAGTATGCGTTTTGACGCACTTTATAACGTTCACTCACTTCTTCTATTGCCATAAAGCCGCATTCCGATAGTCCGTAGAAACCCACGATACGTACATTCGGAAAAGCGTCTCGCAATACCTTGGCTTTCGCTTCGCCTAAGCGCTCACCGGTATAAAGGATTCGTTCAATATTTAGCTCGACGCCCGTCGCTTTAACCGCATGCGCAATCTGAATTAACGTGCCGGGCGTTCCAGTTAATACGTTGACATTGTGCTGCTTCATAAACGCTAATTGAGTTTCTGTATGTTCTGGGTTCAGCATCCCTAGCGGGAGAACCGAGGCGTAGCACGCTTCAATAATACGGTTAAAGCCATGATGTAGAATTGAATACATTCCGACCATAAAAAGGTTCGCAGCAATGTCTCCTGGATTGAGCACCCCTGACATTCTCAATTCTGTGATAAATTGAATGTCATCTTCGCTTGGTCTAGAACCCGGTGTATTCGTTTTTTCGATAACCAATTTACTTTGCCCAGAGGTGCCACTTGATCCTCCAATGATTAAAGGCACCTCTCTATGGTTAGCAAACGCTTGCTCTGACAATTTAATGTAACTCGCCTTATCCATTTCTGGCACGCGGGCTGCGAATGACTCATAGTCGTCAATTTGTGGTGGCGTGTCTTCAGGGAAGCTCAGCCCCCAATACTTATTTACAATCGCTTGGATACGCTTTTTATCAAAAGCCGTATGTTGTAATTGCAATTGCTGAGTTACGTCGTTCATTTACATATCCTGTTGATTTAAATTGTTAATTTTTGAGTTTTCTAAACTCTTCTGGCGTAATTCTGACAAATCTAATTTGCCATTTTCAGTTCTAGGTAACTTATGAACTAGCGAGACTCTTGACCTCTTTCCGCGTAAGGTATGCGTTAACAGGGATGTGAGTTCAACACGTAATGCATCATTCATTGTTGATGATTCAATAAATGTGCATAGCTCCCCTTTCTTATTCGTCACATACCCAACACCAGATACCTCTTTATAGTTAAGAATTTTATTGGTAACTGATGTCAACGGCACAAGCTCTCCATTGACCTTAATTGTATGACTACTTCTTGCAACCCAATGCCACCGTCCTTGGTCATCTTGAACGAATAAATCCCCACTATCAGAGTAAGTGCCCACTTCCTGTAAATCCCCATTATCTTGCAAATAACCGAGCATTTTGAATGGTGTTTTATAATAAAGATTGCCAACACCTGTCGTAGCGTTTTTATTAACCAGCTTAACTTCTATATTTTTATCTACTGGATAACCCACTGACACCGTATTGTTGTGGCAAACTTGGTGAAGGTTTTTAAATTGTTTTAGCTCAAGTGCAAAAATGCGTGGGGCTGATTCCGTCTGACCGAGGTTATTCCAAAATTCAGTTGCCCATGGCAGCAGCTCTGCAGCTTGAGATTCTAATAAACGATCCGATGCATTTAATAAAATCAGTCTCTTAGGCGTGTACGCTCTGCGCCATTCCTGACTCACTTCATGACTCCACTCCCCCAAAAGCGGTAACACCGTTATTGGCTTTGATTTGACATAGCTCGCAACCAAAGCTGGGCTTACAAAATCTCCATATTCAATAATGCTGTTACTGTGTAATGCGCAAAGTGAAGTCGATAACCCATACATATATTGCATAGGAAATACACAATATGAGTGATCTTGATCACTTAAGCGGAGGTATTCCGCCACAACTTTTGCATTGGACACTAAACTTGTTTCACAATGCACAACACGCTTCGCTTTCCCTGTTGAGCCTGATGTACAAAATATAAAACGTGCTGGTCGATGACTGTCTGGTGCTGATCGTTCATGCTCTAACAGTGGTGGCGAAAAGTTCAGCGCTAAAAATTCAACGTCAGCGGGCAGCGATGGAGATCGTCTTCCTAAAGGCGTAATAATTGTCCCAAGCTGCCTTTTATCAAATCCATCCAAAAGTTTATCTAAACTACGGGGAGAAACCACCGCACAGGTTAAGCCTAAATGAGACCCAACAAAGTACGAAAGCAACGCCTGCAATGGGTTAAATACGCAGAATACATGTAATTTTTCTTGACTAAGCTCACCAAGCGGGCCCATTCCAACAGTTGCCAACAGGTTGGATACATATTCAGCATCGACCGTGTCGTCTTTATATCGTGCAACCCAAGTACTATTTGGTTTAATTAAATTAATAAAGCGCATTGTGGGACTCTCCAACCTTATGACTCTGAAGGGTTTTGCAACACCATTGATGCAGCCAATCCACCCATGCCAAATGAGTTCTTTAAAACATTTACAATTGGTTTGTGCAGCGTCTCTTTTACTACTGGTACCTTGATCGCAGGGTCTTGTTCTTCCAAGTTTGCCACTGCAGGAACAAATCCATCCCTAAACGATGCCATCACTCCGAGTACTTCCATTGCCCCTGCTGAGGCAATTAAATGTCCGTGCAAAGATTTTGTCGACGTCACCGGTGGTACATTACCTTCACCAAAAATCCCCTCTAAAACTTGGGTCTCATGAAAATCATTGAGTTTTGTCGATGTACCATGTGCATTAATAAAACTAAATGAATCCAGCGGTAAATCAGCTTGTTCTATAGCTCGTTCCATGCAGAGCTGCATTTCGCGACCCTCGGTGTGCGGTGCTACGATATGTTGTGCAGCTAAACTGGCCCCATAGCCTTTTAAGCGGCAGTACTTTTTACCTTCTCGCTCCTCTATAGCCTCTTCCTTTTCAAGAATAAACAGAATTGATCCTTCTGCTGGCATGAAGCCCGAGCGTCGAATATCAAATGGACGACAGCGAGCCGCTCCTTCCAAGAGTGGATCTGTACATACGGCACCGACAGCCTCTAATTGTGCAAGGTTAAATGGCGTTACTTTAGCTGACACTCCACCTACAATCATCGCATCTGCTTTACCATCCAAAATCGCTTGCCTTGCCATACCCAATGCTTGTAATGAAGCTGAACATAACCCGACATGACAACGGGTATAACCACTAAATGGAATATGTTTGTGTATCACTTTTAATGCTGACGTGACGTCTAAATCCAACATTTCTGATATTCGATAGAATTCAGTGCCTGACGGAATGTATTCATCCCGCTTCTTGCTTTTATCTGCGCCTAATTTAGCGGTAAACTCGGTTGTACGTTCAGGATCAACGCCAGGCTCATCAATACCTATTACGCACCCAATACGATCTGCACTGTACTTTTCAAGAGGGTTAAAATGTGCAACTAATTGTTTAACCGCTTTTTCAGCATAAATGAGCTCGCCAGGACGGTTGGGTTGGCCGGGTTTTTTAGGCCAATGAATATTCTCATTACCAAACTCTGGTAATCCCGCCCACTTGGTTTTAAACGTAGTAGTATCAAACTTTTTTACTTCACGGATACCGCTTATCCCATGCTGTAAACTATGGCTTATCTCATCGAGTGTTTGGCCCAACGGGGTAATCGCCCCGTATGCACTTATACAAACATTATCCTGCTTATCCATACCTATACCCATGATTTATATATTTTTATTATTTATTGATTATGTTTTTACATTTTTTAACGACAATGTACCCAATACCAACACCGAAACCTGCACCATTAATTAGAACCGTCGCCCCATCAGGAATACTTTCATCGATCAGAGCCGCCGATAAGTCCAAGAGGTTGTTTGCCTTACTTGTATAACCAAAAACTGATTTATAATTTTTCTGCTCTATGTTTGGAAATACATCTCGTACAGCCGCAAGTTCATTCTCGTTATTCGTTTTTACCCCGTTGCAGTAAGTCACAATGACGTCAATATCAAAGCCTTGCTGTTGCACTGATTCCATCAGGGCGTGCCAATCTCGAGCTGAAGGAAATGGCGATGGGTTGTAGCGACTATCTACTGCAAGTACTTGAGCAAGCGCTTCATCTTTATCATCACTGAGGCACACTGTTGCCGCCCCAAATGATGGGTCTATTTCTCGCTCATTTTCGTCTTTACTTAACAAACCTAACTTGTCGAACACTAATAATGTGTCAAAATTGCGCATGCTACCTGCACCCACGACAATCCCTTGCTTTTCTCGACCATGCTTTATATCTGAAAAGGCGTCCTCAAATGCTTGCAAACCAGATAATGACATGCCTCTAATCGGGTAACCTCCACCTCTTAATTCAAGCCGTTTCGACGCATGATAGAGGGGGTTTGTTGATAAAAAACGCATCATATTAATTGGGTTACTCATTTTGCTGAGCTCACCCAAGTTTTCTAACGCGCCGCTCACACCACCATGCTTTTCGATGATTTTGTACAAGGCCGAAAAGTTATATTCAGATACACCATCCGTTCCAGCATAGAGAGGTGTCTGTTCAGAATTTCTTACCTCTCCTTCGGGGCAATGGGCCAATAAATCTCCGATTGCATTGAGAATAAGTGTCGATAAGTCATTCAAAATAGACCTGTCTTCTCTTGCTATCGCAGCCACCTCTGACTTTGAAAGCTTACGATTCAATGGCTTATAGATATTACTTTCAGAACTTTTTACTCGCTCTTGGTTGCGGTTAATTACCGCATCCAAGGTCATTAGCTCATCAAAATACTCTGTTTGAATACCTGCTGCTTTTACATACACTGCAGACATATTTTGCCCCTTTAAAGCGTGCTAATGCGGTGTTGGATAAAATCAACACTGAATAAGTTGTATAATGACTCTGGCGTTAAATCTTCTTGTGGTAACTCAGTAAACCCAGTAAATACCTTAGTTAATGCTGCACGACCGGCATCTGTCCATTGCCCATTTTGATAAAACTCAGGGTTATCCATCATGGTATTGATTGGCCAAAGTTCATCTGGATCAAACTCTTTTCCTGACTCACCTTTAAGCTCAAACGCAAAATCTACGTAATCAAGTGAAGACATTGAGTAGTCACCGAATAATGACCGATCAAATTCAATTTCGCTCACATCGTCTAGATATAAGATGTTTGCTGCAATAGTGGCGATTTCAGATTGATTCATAATTTTTCTTCCTATTTTTAATTTTTGATTTTATTGATTAATTTTTATAAAACTGGAGCACCGTTTGTCAGTGACAAAGTGATACCCGTTGACTTGATATTTCCCGTTACGAAGGCATGTACCGCATTGGCAACATCTTCCACTTCAAGAATTTCTCTCAGAGGTAAAGAACGGATGACATCTCTCTCTTTACCGTTAGCAAATTCACTGAACATCGGCGTATTTACAAAAGCAGGTGCGACGTTAAGCGTCCTTACTTTAAAGCGTGCAATCTCCACCGACAGTGATGCTGTAAACCTTTCCAGTGCGGCTTTTGCACTGCCATAAGCGCCATTACCGGTTTTCGGACTTTTCGCAGCAACAGAGCTGATATTAATAATGTGCCCTTTGCGATTAGCCATCATTAACTCAGCAGCTCTTGCTGTAACTGTTGCTGGAGATAGGAAGTTCACAGTGTGAACTTTCATTAAACTCTCTTGAATATCACCAAAAGAAAGCGAATCATGAGTAATACCGGCCACATTCACTAAAACGTCTGGATTAAAATCAGTTTTAAGTGAGCTTGCGAACTGGTTAACAGCGTGCGTATCAATTAAATTGAGCTGACAGAACTTAATTTTCCCAGGGCTTAGCTCCGACACTGTTTTCGCTTTGTCTTCATTACTGTTGTACGTAAACAACACGTCATAACCACTTTCAACTAATTTATTTATAATTGCCTGACCTATTTCAGACGTTCCTCCAATGATCAATGCTTTCATTTGAATCCCCTCAGTTATTTTGTTTATTTTTCAATAGCACGGCTCTGATTTTGCATCGCGGGTACGGGTCGCACTTCTGCACTCTCTTTAGTCCTTTACCGCGTTGTTGATTCGCCCACATCGTCTCCATTGCGACTTGTTTATATGCCCACGCTACTTTCTTTTTAAATAAGTAAGTTGATTCTGATACATGCTTGTGTGTTGGCTTTACTTCTTCATTCGCAATTGCTGATAAAGAGGTAACCGCAACGCTAACTACTAATGCTCGTTTAATTAATACTGCTACTTTCGTTGAAAACATGATTTACACTTCCTAACTCATTTATGTATGTAAGAGAAACGTTTTATATTGTTTGTCTCAATGTCGATGAGTGCATTTTTCACTACTTGAACTAAAAAGTAGTTTGGAAAAACTTCGATAAACCTTTGAATAAAAGAAAGCATAAAAAACAATAACTTAGAATGTTGCACTTATATTTTCAGCAGGTTTATTAATAGTTTTGAGTAGAAGGGTTTGATTGGCGGGTGAAAAGCTTATAACAATGCGTATTTTCATTCCGTGTGAGCACAGCAAAATGATATTGTTCTTCACCAACCACGTTTTTTTATGTCTTTAGATTTGACAGTGTGCCTGCAATTAGACCAAAAATCGGTATTAAAGATACCTGGAACACGCTAATTCAAAAATGCGCCCACATGTAACTTAAATATTGCACAATACATTTTGTGTACCGACGTCCGTGATGGTATTTCATCAACATACTCAAGATATTAAAAGCCATCTCTTTAACAGCATACGCAGTCGCCTGCCAATCACGCTGGTATAAGCAGCTCTAATAAGATAAAAATATTAGTTGGTTGCAATGGGGTATTGCTCACACATAAACATACTTATGTGTGAGCAATAATGGGCAGGGTCGACCTAGCTCCATAAAAAGTCGCATTAGGCTCACCATTGATATATATGGAAGATCAAGTCGAATATGCTAACAGCGATAAGGGTGCTATCACTTTAACTTTGTTTTCTAGCATGTATTATTTATTATGCAGTGAAAGTACATAGGCCATTTAGTCGCGCTTAACGTCTGCCACTAAAGGAGGCACACTCACCATAGTCAGTAAAAAATACATCTTAGCTTGTTCCGATTCTCACTTGTTTTTCATGTAGCGCCTCTTCCATATCGAAATATGGAATTTTCGGTGAGTACCCTAATAAACGCGCGTACTGTGCTAAAGCCCCTCGATGATGCGCTGTATGATCTAACATCATTTCAACAACGCCATATCCATCAAAGTAACTGGGAACTAAGGTATTCTCTCCAATAGGCTCTTGCAACTGCTCCAGTGATAGCATTGCAAATAGATCTCTTATGTAAAACATCGTCTTAGTAAAAATATCCAAGACATCATCCACGCTCAAATTTATTTCATAATGCGTTCTATCCGCTCTCTCAGCCCATGCTAAATCAATCACTGGTTGACTGTCGCCACTCCACAACTCCGCTGGTCTAAAAGATTCATGTTTTACTTCAGCCATATGTGAAAACTTAGAAAAATAAGCGCTCACAAATAGCTCTAGCGATCCAACGACGTGCAACACTTGGCCTTTTACTGATAGCATTCCTACTTGAGGGCGATAATTTAAATCTTTGTCCTCAAACACGTCCATTGTGCGGCAAAAAAAATCATTTTGCATGTAGAACTTTGAGCGAAACGCTTCATTTTTTATTGTTGTTTGTTGGTCCATAAGTTCTCCTGTTTCAATTGTTCCAACTATTTTCCAGATACCTCCTAAATCTTGATTAGCCCTTGGATCACGCTTTGCTAACCAGCTTCAGTGTCTCAGTTTCAATTTGGTGTTCACTATTTCTCTCTTTTTGTATTGAGCTGAAAATGCAGCGATCACGTAATATCAATTAAGACTTGGCTATATCAAATCTTTTGTACAGCCATGCTCTGAAATTTTTAATTGTTTAGAAAAATAAATTCAAGTTAGTTTGTGAGGTCAGGGTGTTGCTTTTTGATGCTTTCATATAATGACAAAAAATTATACCAACCGGTCCGCTCTCTCCCAATATGCTTATACGTTTGCTTAGCGATACTCTCCTCTATCAGCCTTGGAGAGCCAGCCGCTTCCGCCATAAGCTGAACCTGACAAGCTCGCTCCATTGCGATGTACCACCAACTAGCAGATTCAACACTTCTCCCTACAGTAAGTAATCCATGATTTTGTAAAATCATTCCTTTATTGCGAGCCAAAGCTTCTACTATCAGCTCACCCTCTGACTTATCAAGCACCACGCCACCAAACTGTTCTAGTACGACATGATCATTAAAGAAAGCACACGCGTCTTGGGTAATGGGTAACAACTGCTTCCCCAAAGTCGAAAAAGTTTTACCGTAAGTCGAATGTGCGTGGGCTGCTGCCACAACATCTTTCCTAGCAGCGTGAATATGGGCATGGATTGTAAAAGCAGCCCCATTGAGCAAGCCATCACCCTCAACAACTTGCCCATCGTGATTGACCAGCAATAAATCAGATACCGTAATTTGATCAAAACTCTTACCCAATGGGTTAACCCAAAAATGATCAAGGTATTTTGGATCTCTTACCGTAATATGCCCCGCAACCCCTTCATCAAATCCATACTTTGCAAATAATCTAAACGCAGCCGCTAACTTAACTTTTCTATCCGCTCTGATCCCTTCAACCGATGTGTCATACTTTATGAAAGGTTTATCTTTCGAATTTAAAACCAGCGCATTGTTATCTATTAATGTCATATTAAATTCCTGCTGAATGACTGCTACCCTTAATTCACTTCTTGGCACATAACAAAACTTGTACAGCCAGTGTCCGAAGGCAATGATAGTTTAGCTGAGCCTCCTACGACAGCTGCGGTTGGGTACTGCTGTTGTTGTGACCTTTTAGTACTTAATTTTTTTAATATGCGTTTCTTTTTTTTAATAATCACTTTTATTCCTTGATTTTTATAATTTTATTTATGCTGCAATTTCATTTATGGTACGACCAGGCAAAAAGTTAAAGCTTCTAATTGTAATTTGATTATGATTACTCTCACTCGTACACAGTGTCACAGCCAAACGGTGCTGCGGTGAAATAGGCCAAAGCCAACTCGCATATTCACTCTCAACCACCTTAGATTGAACACCTGCGACGCTAAAACTTGCACTGGCATCACTTTGGCCAAATGAGACGTTATTTAACTTAGTAGTAAGCCCTTGGCCCGTTGCTTTGATCAGCGACTCTTTCAAAGTCCAACGGTCAAAGAAATAGGCTTCTTTAGCCGCGTCAGACAAGCCTTCAAATTCTCTCTTTTCATCCTCTGAAAAGACAGTGTGACCAAGGCGTATTAAATTTCGCTTAAACCTAATTCGCTCAACATCGACCCCAATTGGGTTCTTTTTACTTAACGCGCACGCTAACACGTTATCGCTATGAGAAAGATTAAACTCCAGTGATAAACCTTCATTGACCAACTGCGGCTTCCCATGCAAACCCCGCTCAAATTGAATCGCCTGTGGCGCTAACCCTGTGTACTTCGCAAGTACTGACCTTAAGAATGCGCGAGATACAATTTTGACTAACTTCTCTGACGGCCTTCTTATTAATGCAATTGCTTCTAAATCTGACTCAGTTAACATAGCCTCTAACTCGCCGATGGCGTGATTTTCCTGAAATAAGCTCACTGAGGTTTGCCAAATATCTATTTGATTTTCATCTAGGCTTAATAGCATTTACTACCTCCTTACTCAGTTAGTAAGCGATCCAAGTCACTTCGTATCAAGATTTGAGGGTTAAACAACCTATCTGGTACAGAAATCGGTTCGATTAAATCATATTCAATCACTGTTTTATGCCCTTTGCGCATTTCATCGTGCAACGCCATTGCCGTCACCTTTTGTTTGCCATTACGTTCACCTTGCTCAAATTGAGCTGTCTTGGCATGCATGCCTGAACGCAAATACAATTCAGCCTCTTCAGGAAAGTAATTATCTTTGCGTATATTAAGTATAATTTTTTGATAGCTGAGCTTAGGTGATATGGCATGAAGCTCAAACTGCCACAATGAGTCCATATCCGTTGTTTGCTTGACGGTATAATCTTCACTCCAGCTGAGCGTAGCAATGTCACCAAGGGATGCTTCCCCCAACAACTTTTGCATTGGCGTGATCCGGATCGGTCGACGGCTTTTAGGCATGAACATCCAATAATCACTGCCTTTCATCAGTACTTTTTGACCTTTTTCAGAATCAGACTTAAACACAACCAGTGAGCGCTTTGCTGACGTTGAATAAACGTCATATTGCTTTGAATTTCGCAACTCATCTTGCTTATATGCACGGACCGTCGCTGAAACTTTGACAGTATTAGATTCGCTCCTATAGGCATCGACCGCTTTAAGTACCTGTAAAGGGTTTACATCAGCCTGAGCTATCGCACCCCATGAGCAGCTGCTCACCAAACATATCGATAGCATATTATTAATTATCTTTTTATACATGGCTAAGCGCCTCCGTAATTGATTTTGAACTTCCCTTATATGCAGCCCTGAATGCCGCTAGTACGCATACAACCACCATCACGCTCATCACCGAAAGTGCTATTTCCCAAGAAAAAGTTATCGTTAGTGGATAGCCTTGATTACTACCTGGCGGTGGTGGCATTTCTAGACCTAGATATACCAAGCCCCATGACACAATAATTGAAATGACGATACCTATGACCGCGCCTAAAAAGCCTATAATGCTTGATTCCAGAATAAAATTACGAATGATCTCCCATTGATAAGACCCCATTGCTGCAACAGTCCCTATTTCTCGTGTTCTTTCTGTAACGGTCATTGCCATAGTATTCGATATTGAAAAGAAAACTAATAACACCATAATACCGCCTAACAATCCGAATATACGGTTATATAAAGCCTTAACTGACTGATAATAAAACGCCTTTTCCCACCAAGGTACAAATAGTAGTGACTGGTCACGAGATTGATACTGTGCCACTTTTCGTTGTGTTGCGTTGAGGTCAAAAAGATACACCGAAAGCGAACTCACTTTATCGGTATATAGTAGTGATTGCGCATCAGATAACTTGACGTATAACTGTCGCTTATCCAAGTCAGGTACGCCTGTGGTATAAATACCACGAACCACAAAATCAAGTGCGTTAAGCGCCCCATCGGTGGTGGTTGACATAAGTGTCACATAGTCCCCAACCTTTACTTTTAAGCTTCGAGCTAAATCCTTCCCTAACACAATTTGCGCTTGATTCTCATCTCCAAAATCAGATAATGCTTGCCCAGAGAGCATACTCAAGAATGGGCCTTTTACCATGAACTCTTCAGGTTCTACACCTAAACCAATGAATATTGAGCTCTTTTCACCATTAGAAATAAGTCCATTAAAGTTTATTCTTGGTAAAATGCTTTTAATTTCTTCATCTTCAGCCAACTGACTGCGCAGCACTTGCGTATCAGACAACCCATACTCTAGTGGCGTATCTTCCTCTTCTTCCAAAAATTTGGCATGTGTAATAATGAAATTACCTTCATCCCTAGCTGCTTTCTCTGCGAGAGACTCATACGTGAACAATGCAAATCCGCTGGTCGTTAATATTGCTGCAACCGCAACCGCTGAAACAAGTATGGTAAAAAGAGAGCGTCGCCCATTTCTAAGTACATTTAAAAATGCAAAAATAATCCAACGCATTAGCTTGCCCTCCTTGTATCTAACTGAGATTGCACTTCTTGTAGCATGCCATCGGCAAGATCCAAGACTCGATGACAACGATCTGTCATACGATGATCATGGGTGGCAACAATAAATGTACTCCCCATGTCGTTACCTAAATCTCTCATAAGATCAATCACCATATTTGCTGTCGACGTATCTAAGTTTGCTGTTGGTTCATCCGCAATAACGATTTCAGGTCGTTTGACCAAAGCCCTCGCAATGGCAACCCGTTGTTGCTGGCCCCCAGATAGTTGATCTGGCCGTTTCGAAATATGATCTTTTAAGCCAACCTTATGTGCAATTTCAATTACCTGATCCATACGTTGACGCTTATTCATATCTAGCATGAGTAATGGATATTCAATATTTTCAAGCACCGACATCACTGGGATTAAGTTATATCTTTGAAAGATAAAGCCTAATTTTTCACGACGAATTTGGGTTAAATCATTTTTATTCTTTGGAATGGGAGTGTTGTTTAACCAGATGTCACCTTCATACCGATCATCGAGTAGACCACAAATATTCAACAACGTTGACTTTCCGCTGCCCGAAGGCCCACACAGTGCCACAGTTTCACCCTTGCGAATATTTGCCGACACACCTTTTAAAGCTGCAACGGTCACATCCCCCGTTGTATATGATTTTTTTATATTGTTGAAACTAAGCATGTTATTCCTTTAAACCTGCTGGTGATTGACCTGCGACACTTTGAGCCAATGCCATAAATTGTTCAGCCCCTTTTTCATCGTCCAACTTTTTAGCGGCAATCGAAGCACAGCGGTAAGCTGATGCTTGTAAAGTGGGCTCTAAACTGCCGAACTGCGATTTTTGCTCCATAACTTGGTTGAGCAGGTAACGTCCATGTTCAGCCCGATTCATCATTTTTGGTAACTGAGAAAAAGTACAACCAGCCGTTACATTCACTCTTGCTTGCTGAAGGTACGGTAAATCTTTTGCTTGCTTAATCGCTTTACTCAACTTAGCAATGCCTTTTTCTGCAAATTTCATTTTCTGCCAAGGCTTATTGGTATATCTTGCTTGTGTTGTTTCGGAACTGCCTAATAAGGCCAATACCACAGGGTTAGGTGACGCCTCATTAATCTTTGACAAAGCATTGAATGCTGCCTGGTTCTTCTCTTGATCTCCTGACAGCCCTTGCTGATATGCGCTCAATACCTCCGCAGGTATTGATGACGCAAAAGTAGACACTGAGCCTATTAGTGAAAGTCCCGAAAAAAGTAATGTTATTATTGAGTGCTTAGTCATGTGATTCATCCGTTGTTATAATACTGATGTGTACATATTAAGGCGTGAAACAACACTGTGGGTAAGGAGGTGACAATCGGTAGTTTATGAGTGATAAATGGTAAATATCGAGGATAAAGTGTAAGCCCAATAACACAAAAGGTATGACAAGATAGATATTAGAAGAAGAAACTAAGCTGAGATACTAGGTTGATAACGCACTCAATGTTCCACGCCTCTTTTTTCCATACATGATTTATTTGCGATTATCCGACATACAATGCAAACCTGAAGGCAGTCAAAAAACACCGGCTGGCATATCATCGGTCATCACATTATCTGGCTTTAAGCTATTGATATTGGGAAGGCTGGGAGATCACCTAAATACGTACAACACAATCTCATATAATTCGAGAATATATCTGGTATTTAGACTACGCTGACTGACTGCCTGTTGTGTTTAGGTAGCCAAAGGAAAAACCCATTTTCAATTAGGGGCTGTTGATCTTTGCTGTTCTATTTTTGTTCTCTTTGAGCATGCTTTTATCGCGGCGCTTAATATGTGGCCTAGTAATCTAAGCGAATATTAAGCAACAAAGAGAAAGGGGTGCTCAAAAGAACCGATAGGCAGCGCTTGATTGGCATTTCTACTATGTTATCGGCTGACTCACATGGAAGAACCATGCTACGCAGCCTCTGCCTTGTATAAAAGCCAATCAAACTGCTGCAAAAATGAACCTGAAAGATCAACAGCCCCTACATTTGCTTGAATAAACTTTGATATTTTCTACTTACTAACAGCTGCTCAGCATTATTTTTAAGGTCGATATAAACATGACCTAACTCATCCTTAACAACGCGTTGAATTCTATCTACTTTAACAATACAGTTGCGATGGATTCGCCAAAAAACATCAGGGTTAAGCTCATTCTCTAATGCTAAAATAGAGGTTTTTATCAAAAACTTTTCCTCCTCTACACTGACTTCCGTGTATTTATTATCCGCGATAAAATAATCAACATCGCCTACGTCAATAAGATGTAATTCATTGTTTTTACTTGTTTTAATCCATTTTAAATATTCATTCTTTGGCGCTGGCTTAGTCGCTTCTACCAATTCTTCGAATAGTTCACTCAATTGCAGTTTTTGACTCGGAGACGAAGATTGACTGCTAAGCATCTTCTGCACTCTGGCAACCGTTTTTTCTAACCGTTCTTCTTCTATCGGTTTGAGTAAATAATCTATTGCCTGGTTCTCAAAAGCATCTACGGCATATTCATCATACGCGGTCACGAATACCACATAGGGCGGATCATCATAATCACACAATGCCCTAGAAACCTCCAGCCCATTGATAGTTGGCATATTAATATCTAAAAACACCACATCAGGTGAAAACTCATCGATAAAAGCGAGCGCTTCTTCCCCATCCGAAGCTTGCCCGACAACATCAATATCTGGCCACACAGTTTCCAGCATCAACTTTAAATGTGCTTTTAGTAAAGGTTCATCATCTGCGATAACAACTTTAGTGTGTTGAGACATCAATCGGGACCTCTAAAGTGACTGTTACAAAGCCAGCTTGACTCGCATCATAGTTAAGCTGAGCTTTATCTCCATATAATTGCTCAAGTCGGTCTCGTACATTTGTCAATCCAACTTGAGTGCCTGTGCGCTTGCTGCCAACCTCATTACAATGGTTACTCAAAGTAACAATCATCATATGTTGATCTCGCGTCACCGAGAGCTTTAGCGTGCCCCCCGTTTTTATTTGCTCAATTCCATGTATTACCGCATTTTCGATAAGTGGTTGCAGTAACATAGGTGGAAAAAGAATATTGTCGGTAATTTTATCGGTGACATCATATTCAACGTTGAGGCGGTCGCCGAGTCTTATTTTTTGTATTGCTAAATAAGCTTTGTTAAATCGAAGTTCGTGACCGATCGTTAACCACTCTGTTCTTGTTCTATCTAAACTTTGTCTTAACAATGCAGTTAAAGCCAGCAACATTTTGCTTGCTTGCTTAGCATCAACTGCAATTAATGCCTGAATATTCGCCAATGTATTAAATAAAAAGTGCGGCTCAATCTGGGACTGTAAAAGCCGTAATTGAGTTTCTAATAGCAGCTTATCTTTTTGGGCTTGCTCTAATTCAATTCGATATAAAGAACGTTTTAGCAGTAAGGTTTGTTCGCTGCGGTAGTAAATAAAACTTACCACCACCATGATAAATCCACCAACTAAAAAAATACCTAAATACTGTTGTAAGTCATCAACATAGCCTCCTGAGCTTTTTACAACTTTAAGAAGTAACGGTGTCAGACCCCACACCAGAAATGACAATATCACAGCAAAGAAATACTGTAAGGCTAACCCCATCTTTGGATAATGCGTACCGAGCCAATAGCGCGAAAAGCGAATAGTAAATCCGACTCCTAGTGATATTAAAACAGATATAATTGCATACTTAGCCCAGCCAATTGCATAAATTGACAGTCCAAGTACCACACAAATTATGGCTAACTTTAGATTCTTGAATCCATTTTTTTCAAAATCAGTTTGCGGTGTTGTTGATTGCATTTTATAAGTTGATTTCCATCGTAAAATACCACGTTCGTTCATAGCTCAATTGTTCATAAATTGTTTCGGCACCGCCCGTATACTGCCTTATTCCCATACACAATTGGCTAGCAGTCACACCACCATAACACAACTCACCATCAATTAACACACTGTTATCATTAGGGTTTGTGAGCAATGTAAGTGAGGGTGACCACTGAGTACTGGAGGTCCGTATATGCACCATTGCATTATCTTGAAATAAACTCTGAGTCGCAAAATGAGAGCGCAACATCTGCAACTGATGTTGATCTGATGTTGACTGTGATAGGTTTATTACATCACGCCACTGCCTATCACTGGGTGCTCGTCCATCATGCCAGTATTCCGCAATCACGGTAATACCCGATTGAAAACTATAATTCACGCCAAGCAATGCTTGAATACTATTATTTTTCCATTGAGTATTAACGCCTGAAATCCGATCATTTTGACCAATATGGATATTGTACAAAGCGGGCGTTCTATAATTTTCTTGCCACAACAATGAACCATGCAACTCAAGGTTTTCTCCAATGACCGTAAGTGCACTGCCTCCAACCCGCATACCTAAGTCTTCATCATAGTGTCCTAAAACTTGTGCTTCGAAACCCTCAAAATAGCCATAATATCGGCCCCCACACCCGGTACTTTTATTCACTTTTACGCCGCGTTCTAGATAATCAGGACTACTCTCATTACAGATAAGTGTGACATTTCCAGACTCTAAAAAGTAATCTCCCGTGACCATAATCGCACCTGGTGGTATTGCCGTATAAATGGCCAAGGAATCAGTCGGTGAAAACATATCTAGCGGTCGAAATCCGTATCCAACATCCCAATCTACTTTTTTCTTACCCGCAGACATGAACCA
This sequence comes from Pseudoalteromonas sp. MMG012, assembly GCF_018100875.1. Classification (NCBI taxonomy): domain Bacteria; kingdom Pseudomonadati; phylum Pseudomonadota; class Gammaproteobacteria; order Alteromonadales; family Pseudoalteromonadaceae; genus Pseudoalteromonas; species Pseudoalteromonas sp. MMG012. The sequence goes on along the minus strand of NZ_JAGJEF010000015.1, from coordinate 38,378 downwards.
ATTCTCAATAGTAAAGTCGTAAAAAGCTTCTGATACTTGCACATCGGTGTCGCGTTGCCCCCCAACTTTAAGCCAACTTGCCGTTGCTGCGACACGTAGCCCTTCATATTCGGTGCTTATATCAAGCGCTGAGAATAATGACGTTGTATTACTTGCCACAAAAATATCCTGACCCGTTGCAGTCAGGTCCTGAATGTTCATTCGATATTTTATATCGGTTGTTAAAGCGGCATTTGCTTGTAAACAAAGACAACATAACAAGCACACCACCACTTTAGTATTAAATAATTTTTGCATTACAATCCTCCATCTCATTTCAGTCTATCGAACTCATCTTGGTTAATGTTAAGAAGGTGATAAACGGAGAATGGAGCAGATAAGAGGTACTTGAGGCTGATGAAATGCTGAGTTAATAGCAATACGATTGATGACAATGACAGAGTCGACAAACCTGTAAGTTATCGCAATACCCATCATGCCAACTAACCTGATACAATACCTAGCGTCGCCAATGGTCGTAATAGTTTCATAGCGATATATCACTCACCACCATGAAAACACCATAGTACAAAGGGAACACATGAATCAGCCTATACGCCTTGCTAAATTTTTAGGCCATGCAGGTGTTTGCTCTCGCCGACAAGCCTCTCGTTTAATTGATGCAGGAGAGGTTCGTGTCAATGGAAGGTGTGCCAATCACATTGATCATGTCACGGAAAAAGATATTGTTACTGTGCACGGCAAGCAAATCACGACCCTACCTGATAAAGTACTTTACGCTTACCATAAACCTGTCGGTATCGATTGCAAGCTCAACGAAAATGACCCAGCAAGCCTTATTCACTACTTACCAAAATCTCAACGGGTCTACCCAATAGGCCGTTTAGATAAAGACTCTAGAGGTTTGCTATTACTCACCAATAATGGCGAATTGTGTAATCAGATGCTCCACCCTGAACACCACGAAAAAAAAGTTTACTTAGTCAAAGTCGACCGTCCTCTCGACCCGTTATTTTGTGAAAGAATGGCCAATGGTATCCCAATTGATAACAAAGTCACGCTGCCATGTGACGTAAAATCAATCAGCACTGACCGCTTTATGATCACTTTGCAGCAAGGCCTCAACCGTCAAATACGTAAAATGAGTCAACATTGTGGTTATCAGGTGATTGATTTATTTAGAGTTAAAATCGCAAACTATACATTAGATCCTGACACCCTCGCTGAAGGAACACACCAGCTCATTTCTATCAATGACTTAAAAATCGAACAAAAATAAACTTGCCTTTTATGATTACAGGTGTAATCTGATCTTAAGGATTACACTTGTAAGCTATCATATGATTAAATTATCAAAAGCAGAATTTGCGGTCATGGAAGCGCTTTGGGCAGGTTACCCTGCCAAAGCCAGTGACATTATTAAACGTTTGAGTGACGACACTCAGTGGCATGAAAAAACCATCAAAACACTCCTTGGCCGGCTGGTTAAAAAAAATGCCATAACATTTGAAAAACAAGGTCGGGAATATATTTACACCCCGACTATCGAACGAGATGAATACACCCACAAGGAAAGTAGCAGCTTTATTCAACGGTTATTTCAAGGTCGTATTGCACCCTTAGTAAGTGGCTTTGCTAAAACACAACAATTGTCACAGCGTGACATTGATGAACTAAAGCAAGTAATTGACAAGTGGGAACAAGAACAAGGAAAAGGAAAGTAACATGTTCGCCATACTGATAAATTGGGTATTCGAAGTTCAATTATTGCTGAGCCTTATCGTGTTAGGGCTTATCTTTTGCGAACGCATAACATTACATAAGCTGGGAGCGCGGTTTATTTACCAGCAGTGGTGGATTTTACCCTGTGCATTGATATTGATCAGTATACCCAATGAGCTTAAACCCCTGACATACGGCCCAATGCAATATATCAGCGTGTCAAACCCGCTACCACACGTTGAAACATGGGTGTTTAATTGGTCGCTCATCTATTTGCTCGGTTTTACCTTATTCATTTTCACTATGCTGTGGCAACATTTACGCTTTCATCAACAATTAGCTTTACAGCCATGTAATTTAAATCATCGTGATAGCATCACCTATACCAGCGCTCAAATAGCCAGTCCTATGGTCATTGGATTAATACACCCCAAAATCGTATTTCCTCACGGCTATGAACAACAATTCGATGAAACGGCTTTATCATTAATGCTTGAACATGAGCATACGCACATCACGCGCTATGACAACATATGGAATCTCTGCTTTTATTCGTTCTGCTCATTAAACTGGTTCAACCCGCTCATTTGGTGTGGTTATCACAGCTTCCGTCGTATTCAAGAACTCGCCTGCGACGAAACAGTCCTAAAAAACAAGTCCCATCATCAACAAGTACACTATGCCAAAGCGCTGATAAGTTGTATTGAAAGTGATAAAAAACAACATTTTGCTTATACCCATTACGGAGATAAAAACACCATGTTACAAAGACTCAACTACCTTAAAAATACCTCAGGCTCATCACGCACCGCCAAATTACTACTGCTGACCTGTGCTTTTACATCAATCGGTGCCGTCGCACTTAACAGCACCACGAAGACGGAAAAAGCAACATCAAAACTCATAGTCAAACCCATTATGCGTGTTGAACCTAAATATCCGGTCGAAGCGGCTAATGATGGTATTTCAGGGTATGTGCAATTGGCCTATACCGTTGACGAACGTGGCCATACAAATAATATAAAAGTCATTGCTGCACAGCCGGAGAATACATTTGAAAATAATGCTATTTTGGCCTTGCGCCAATGGCAATATACGCCGTCAAACACCCCTTCTCAGGTTTATCGAGTGCAGCTCGATTTTAAACTCGATAACCTCGCGGTTAATGCTCCAAAACAAACCCAATTTGAACGCATTGATGTGACGAATTAGCCAAAGAAAAGAGCAACAACGTTGCTCTTTGTACAACTACATGCTGACACCTATCATTGCAACAGCAGAACCTAACCCAACCAACCATACCAACGAACGTAACTTATCTACGTTGGTATAATAAAAAGCACAATATAAAACTCTCGCGACAACATGGGTGATAGCCAAAGACTCAGTCACTGCATTAACACTATTGGTGCCAAGCACAACAGCCAAAGCAACCGAAAACACAATGAGTGACTCAAAGCTATTTTGATGTGCAGCCAAAGCTCTCGCACCGAACCCGTCTAATTTTGATTGTTGAGCTCGAGGGTGCCGATTGTCATACCCCCCTAGTTTATTCATTTCAATTGCGACCGGTAGTTTTGCAATATAGGGCAACAAAACAGCTATCAACGCACACGTTAATAGGGTTGTCATAGTAACTCCTTTAATTATTCATAAACTGATAAACAAATAAGTTAACATAACGGTATGGTAATAAAAAAGTCGCCCTGTGGATTCTGTTGGAAAAATAATAAGTCGCATCGCTGCACAGTATAATTAAATAACGCTAAAAAGGCTCTGCAAGAGTGTCCTCACATCTATTCATAGAAAAAGGTGTGATTAACCAGTAGCCAATTAATCTCAATATTGTTAGGTTAACTTCCCCCTCTCATAATTAGAATAAAAATATGGAATGGATCGCTTTTTCTGTTTTAGCAGCCTTCTCACAAGCTTGGCGTAATGCATTACAAAGTAAACTAAGCCAACATGCATCTGTTGCCGCAGTTACCCTCTCTCGCTTTCTCTTAGCCAGCCCAATTGCTGGTATCTATCTACTAGGTTTATATTACTGGCAACCGGCTCCTAGCTTATCCCTAAGTGCACCTTTTTTAAGCTATATTGTGGCTGCAAGTGTAATACAGATTATCGCTACTGGCTTGATGGTCTTGCTATTTAAACAAAGTAACTATGCCATCGGCGCGGGCCTTGCTAAAATTGAAGCGCTGGTAGCAGCTATTTTAGGCATGTTGTTTTTCGGCTCTGCACTGTCCTATTTGGGTTGGTTTGGGGTTGCATTAGGCAGTATTGCAGTGCTGCTCCTGAGCGGTTTTAGCCTTAAAAACTTTAACCCTACAACCGCTCTTTTAGGATTATGTTGCGGAACGGCCTTCGCCCTAACCTCTTTATGGGTTCGTGAAGCAAGTTTAATCACCGGATTACCCTTTCCACACAGTGCAGGGTGGGTGCTTTTGTTAGTGATCAGTATACAAACCCTGATATTAGGGGCTTATTTACGCTGCAAAGAGCCACACAGCATAACAACTCTATGGCAACACCGCACCCAAGTGAGTTGGATCAGCTTAACTAGCTGTATTGGTTCCATCGGCTGGTTTAGCGCTATGAGTTTACAACATGTGGCCTATGTAAAAACCCTAGGTCAAATTGAAGTTTTTTTTACGATGGCCATTTCAGTATGGTGGCTAAAACAGCCACTTAAAACGCGCGATAGTCTAGGCCTTATTCTCATTGCGCTTGCAGCCTGCTTAGTCATGCTCACCTAGAAAAGGCCTTCACTGCGCTAAAGAGCGATAAAACAACCGTGTTACTCGCTCTTTAGGTAACCAGTTAGCATACGTTATCGCTAACGTTGAGAGGGGATCCAATTGTACCATTTGCTCTTCAGTTTTAGCGCTCTTCATTGCCTGTAATATTAAAAAACGGGCTTTTTCTATTAATGCAATATACTGTAGCAGCTGGTTTTTGTTGGAAATTTGACCATGCCCTGGTATCACAACCGTTTCATCATCAATGCTCAAACATATTGCCCGCAATGCTTTGAGTAGTCCATTCACCGAACCGCCATGATCAACATCTATAAATGGCAATCCCCCTAAATTAAAATATAAATCCCCCATATGCACCACGTTAGCCCGTGTAAAAGTGACGACGGCATCTCCATCGGTATGCGCATGTGAAAAGTGCTTAACTTGCGCCTGCTCATTATTAAAATGTAAAGCCAAGTCGTGGCTAAAGCTTATTTTTGGTAAATAGTGTGACTCACTGCCATGTTTTGCCAATAACCTTTTATGCACATTGTCATGTGCAATAACATGACTACCTGAACGCGCAAATGCTTCATTACCGCCGGTATGGTCACCATGAAAATGCGTATTTATTACAAATTCAGGAAAGCCCGGTTTTAACGCACTGATCTGCTTTTTTATTTGTTTTGAGAGCTTTGCAAATTGGTCATCAACAATGTAAATACCATCTTCACCGAGATGGATTGCAATATTGCCACCTTGCCCAAATAGGACATAGATATTTTCGGTAACTTTGTGCGTTTTAAAATTCACTGCCATTGCATTTGTACAAAGACACGCCATAAGCAATGTCACTATTTTTATTCTGATATGGAACGTCATAGCACCCTCTATTATGTCGATTTCATCAAGTAAGATAAAGTCAGCCCTTATTAAAATAGAATAAAAAGCAAACAATATCATCTATACTTTTATCGGTTACCTTGATAAGGGCTCACTCGCTTTGCAACATCCACACAGCCAACCAGATCAGGTCGAACAAGTTAAGCTCACATTACTTAAGCGTGTTGCTTGGTATTGCTTAGGTTTGCATGCCCTTTTAGTTATACTGTTTTTTGCACTGAGTATCCCAATATTAGGACTATTAAATATCTTGAGTGTATTAACATGGGCTCTGGGAATTTACTTGCTCAATATCCAGCACCGCTCATTAGCATTGCGTTTATTTAGCGCTGAAGTGGCCATTCACGCTATCGTCGTATGCGCAATGCTGGGTATGCAGCTCGGTTTCCAATATTATTTATGGACTGTATCTTGCCTACTGTTACTCGACAATAATTTGAAGCTAAAACCTGCGGTTGGGCTGTCGGTTATCATGATCACACTCTTTGCAGCTATGCATATATGGTTTGCTGATGTCACTTATAAATATGCGTACCGCGATTGGCTGCAATACGTTCACTTTGCCAATGTCTTAATATGCGGTATCCCAATGATTTTCACCATTGCATTAATTCGTGATGTCACCATGGCGCAACGGCAAACATTAACTAAACTCGCCGCTCGTGACCCACTCACACAAATGTACAATCGACGATATGCGCAAGAACTTATCACACATGCAAAGTATCACTGCGACGAAAACCATGAAGAATTATGTATTATCATGGCTGATATTGACCATTTTAAACAAATAAATGATGATTACGGTCATGCTCAAGGGGATGAAATATTAAAGAGAGTGGCTTTGGTTATTGCCAGTCATACTCGGCCGGTCGATATCTGTGCTCGCTGGGGCGGCGAAGAATTCCTGATTGTCATGCCCAACACAGTGCAAGTAGACGCCCTCGCCCGAGTTGACAAGTTACGCTATGCCATTACACACGAGATCTTTGAACATTTTGATAGTACCGTCACAATGAGTTTTGGTTTAACCATGTGGCCCACGAAAGTCGACTTTTACAAAGCGCTTCAACAAGCTGACAATGCGCTTTATACCAGTAAAGAGAACGGTCGAAATCAAGTCACGACCGCTTCTACTTTGTATGCAGTACCAAATATACGTTAATTCATAGGCTTTATTGTCAATGAGTGTGTCAACATACCTGGTAATAATGCCGTTGCTTTGCCTTGCGCATAATCATCAAAACCCGCTCGATAAAAAGGTGATAATGGGTGTCCACTTTGCCCACCAGCCATGGTCATAATTGCATTACCAAGCATGCCCGGTTGTGCGATAAACCGCTGTGACGCGCCAAAGCTTGGGCCTTGAACTGCAGGCATAAATGTGTCTCCAAATGCTGGCTGTATTGGCATATCTAAAAAGCGACTTAAAATAGGTAATTGCTTACTAAACGGGTGCTTAATCTGTAATGCATTAACAGTGCCCCACTGCCAATTTTCTAGGTCTGGACCGAATTCATCACTGAGTTTTTGTTTGGCGTTCTCGTAAGCTTGGCGCTGTAATACTGACCAGTTATCATGATGATTCAACCAGCTATCTGGTTTTTTTTCAATAAGTTGCCAAATCGCTGGCTCAAGATAACGTTTAATGTAACGTAAACTTCCTCCCGACATCTTCATTTTCGCTTCAACTGGCGCAAACGCACTATCTATAACACTTTCTCTAAAACGTTTTACCAAAGTATAGCCAACCGACGTTTCACATGCACAAGCTTGCCACTGAGCAAGGTGCTGCAAATCACGTGCATAACGCGTTTTCATTGTTTCATCTTCACTGAGTAAATCAACCAAGTGCTGATGCCAGCGCGTAAGAAATAATGCTTTGTTATCTTGCTGAAGCTGATTGAAATCGGTTTCATTAAACTGCGATTGCGCGAGTAGTCTATCCCTTATTTGCACGGCTCTTGCCCCTAATGCATACCCGCCGTCACCGTAACGTTTGTGCTGTTGTACTGACACCACCCGAGAATTCGCAGTCCATAACTTGCCATCTTCGGGATTGAAAAGTGCGGGACGAGTCTCCTCATTATATTGCCATTGCGACGAGTAATTTTGCGCTTCATCTGCTGTATCCACTGGATTCGTTCTTGCTGGGATGGCCCCTGCTGGACGCCACCCCGCATTGCCTAAACTATCAACCACCAGCATATTTTGTACAGGTATGCCAACTTCAGGCGCCAATGCCAAAGCTGCTTGTACTGTTTCTAGTGATTCCATTTCGAGCAATTTTAAGTTAACAGCATATGGCTGATGAGCGACCCAGCTTAACGCATACTTTTTACCATTAAACGTTTCTACTGGGCCATACTCACTCATTAATAGTGAATAACGATGGGACTGCTGATTGGGTAATTGAATATGTTCCTCTTCTTGCCACGTTTTATCCTGTTCCGACAGCGCAATCCAGTCTGCGGTATCTAAATACCCATTGGTAAACCCCCATGCAATGTTATCATTGGTGCCCACCACGATGGCCGGTGCACCCGGTAATGAGACCCCCGTTACTTGCACTGTTTTACCTTGCATCATGTAGTTTAATTGTGAGCGATACCAAATCGATGGAACGGCCAAACCTAAATGCATATCATCTGACAGCATGGCCTTTCCGGTGCCGGTCAATGTGCCTGTTACGGCCCAATTGTTACTGCCATACAAATCAGTAGTACCTATTTCACCAATCAAAGCCTGAATGCCTGTACGCTCTAAAGTGGGTATAGGCTTTTCTACTTTGGCTATCATTGAGCCATCTAACGCCGCTTGGTAATGACTAGGCTGTAGTATAAATGTTCGCATTTCTTCACCGAAAATATGGTCGACATAAAGCAATGCTTTGTCTCGCTCAAAGTTGGCTGATTGCAGATCCAAATACATACTAAATATAGCAAGTATACTGTCTTCACTTTTCCAAGGTCGTGCACTTGCTCCTGTTAGCAGATACTCAAAACTGTCAAAGCCAACTTGTGCCTTACCTTCATTCACCCCCTGGGCGTAAGCACGTAATATACTTCTTTGGCCTGGTGGTAACTGGGTCACAATTTTTTCACTGCGTTTTCGCAATTGATGAAAACGCATTTTTTCATCTAAATTGATTGCGGCTTTACCAAACAGCTCACTCAGCTCCCCAGCCGCATTTCTGCGCAGTAAGTCCATTTGAAAAAACCGGTCTTGACCATGTGCAAAGCCTAATCCATAGGCTGCGTCATCTCGTGAATTTGCGGTGATCACTGCTTGACCTAAACTATCCCGTTCAATTTGAACTGGCGCTATTACAGCGCTGCTCGTTCCTGTCCCATCGAGAGCCGGTAAACTCAAAGACAGTAGACCATATAAACTTGCTGTTGCGGCCAGTGCCAATAAAACCAAGCCAGCCGTTATTCGCTTCAACCAAGGTAGCATTGTTTAATCCTTCCCTATTAAAAATTATTTTTATCATAACCACATCTATATGAAAGTGATATGTCTACGCTATCGCAAATCATACTCGCTAGTGTGATTAACGACGTAAGAACTGTACAAAGTCCATTCTGTCATCGGTTTCAAGTACCATTATGACTTTTATGATAATACTCACTTTTGCTCACCGATTGGCTAGACTATAGTTAAAGGATGCTCAGCAGAATAAGTTAGGTAATGCTCAATACCCAATTACATGCACCAAGGAAAGCTCGCTCTTTAAAGCTAGGCTATTGGTTTATTTTATGTACTGTACTGTGCTTTGGTTGGTACGTAGACACAGTTAATTACAACCGATTGATTGAAGTTGAGCGCAGCCGTGCCTATGAAGAAGTGAATGTTTATCGCACCCAAATTGAAGGCGTACTAGCCGCCAATATACAACTGGTGCGGGGCTTAGCCATCGCCTTAACCAACGAAGTACAGTTAGATCAAAAACGGTTTGAATATATCGCACAACCTCTATTTCGCTCAAGTAATGTATTACGAAACCTCGGTGCGGCACCTGATATGATCCTCTCAATGACCTACCCACTAAAAGGAAACGAAAAGGCACTTGGGCTAAATTACTTAACACACCCTACTCAAAGTAAAGATGCCATCAGGGCCAGAGATAGCAAAAAAATCGTTCTTGCTGGCCCATTGACCCTTATTCAAGGGGGGGAAGCACTCATTGCTAGAGTACCCGTTTACAATCCTGATGGTTCTTTCTGGGGATTACTCTCAGTCGTCATTGATATGAAAAAATTATTTAAAACCGTTAATTTAGATATGCTGGATGCGAACTACCGCATTGCTATTCGTGGAAAAAATGGACTCGGTGAACAAGGCGCTTTTTTTCATGGCAATGAAGACATACTCCACTTACAGCCTTTGACATTTAACATCGCCATTGCTTCTGGAAAATGGCAACTATATGCGGTACCTCGATTTGGCTGGGAGCCTGAAGTTTCAGCCATTTGGCCTTTTCGTCTCGCATTGTTAACCATTATACTTTTGTTTATATCAGCCTTTATTTTCTTTAACAAACTCATCAAGCAGCTCCATGATAATGCCCAAACTTTAACGTCTATGGGCAACCTTGCCGAGGTCGGAGCTTGGTCCGTTGATTTAAAAACCCGCAATATTACTTGGTCTGAAGTAACGAAACGCATATTCGAAGTACCCGATCATTATCAAGCAACTTGGATGAGTTCTACTGAGTTTTTTAAAGAAGGACTACATCGACGCAACTTCCAGCGAGCCATTGAACAAACTATCAAACATGGGACCAGCTTCGAGGAAGAGTTAATTATTGTAACCGCACAAGGACATGAGCGCTGGATATTAATGAAAGGCAAAGCAAACCAAAATAATCGGTGGACGGTAGAGATATTCGGTTCAGTACAAAATATTCAAACCCGTAAAAATATGGAAATAGAACATGATAAAATTGCCCGTAATAACGAGTTACTCGCGCAACTAAGTAGTCACGATGCCGTACTCAATAACCTCGTCGACAATGCACAAAGTCTTGCTGTAGATGCCATTTGCCAAGGTTTGAATGCTTCCCGGGCAAGTATCTGGGTCTTTAATGAAGAAAAAACCTTACTCATACCAAGCTGCTTTAGCAATACTCGACAAGATAGCTTGCAACACTTCCCCCCTTGGCGTAAAAATCATTTACCTGAACTATTTTACAATGTACAGAAAAATCAACTTATTAGAGCTAACTTTGCCCATAGCCATGAGTGTACACTTGGGTTAAGTGAGCATTATTTAGGACCCTTTGAAGTCAATGCCTTATTTGGGTGCACCATCACATATAAAGATAACGTGATTGGTTTATTATGCGCCGAGTATACTTTGCCAAACCCCGACTGGGGACACAGTGATGAGCGTTTTATTCGGGCTATATCAGCAATGCTTGGCAGCTTATTTGCGAGTCAAGAGCAGCAAAAAGCCAAACAACAAGCACTCATGGCAAAGGAAATCGCCGAACAGTCTGCAAAAATAAAAGCCGATTTTTTGGCGAGCATGAGTCATGAAATTCGTACTCCCATGAATGGTATTTTAGGTATGCTCGACATTGTCCTTAATTCGAACATTGATCAATCTCAACGCCACCACCTAAATTTAGCCCAAAATTCAGCGGGGTCATTACTCACCATCATTAACGATATTCTTGATTTTTCAAAAATCGAAGCGGGCAAACTCGATATTGAAGTGATTGAATGTGATTTAATCCAAATCCTCAGTGATAGTATCAGCAACTTTGCCCCCAAAGCGATTGAGCAACATACAGAGCTATTTATCGATAGCCGTAATATGCAAGTTCAGCACGCCAAAACAGACCCTCATCGACTCAAACAGGTATTAAATAACCTACTGAGCAATGCGATTACGTTTACAGAACATGGTAAAGTCACCTTAACCTGCTACACCGAGCAACAACCCGCTTCAATGCGCTTATGGTGCAGCATTGAAGACTCTGGTGTGGGCATAAGTAAAACACAATTAGATAAAATCTTTGATTCGTTCACTCAAGCAGATCCTTCAACAACTCGCCGCTTTGGTGGTACTGGTCTAGGGCTAACAATTGCTAGGCAGCTGTGTCAATTATTGGGTGGCGCACTCAATGCCTATAGTAAATTAGGAGTCGGTAGCACGTTTGCCTTTTACATCGATTTGCATGAAGCGAAAGAAATAGCGCCGCTCAATACGCCATGTGATGGACTCTGTATTATCGACCCGCATCAACAACACGAATTGGCTGCTCATCATTTATTAGATGCATGGCGGATCCCCAGTGAGCATTTTGAAAGTTTGCCTGCGGCGATGGCTTTACTCCAAGAAAAACGCCTAACCTCGCCTGCAATCATTATTGCCGAGTCGATTGTTAATGACGCCTCTGATTATCAACTCTCCCTGTTAAAAAAAATCACACAACAGCCTGACTGTTGTTTTGCAGTGATCAGTAATAAGCTCAGTAGCAATGAGCGATTTAGTCATTTAGACCTTGACTTGGTCTTTCTACAACCGCTCACACCAGCCAATGCACTTAAATTATGTACACTAAGCACGACGAAAGAAGCGATACCTCCAGCTAAGTTAGGTGCTATCGATGCACGTATTCTGTTAGTAGAAGACAATAAAGTGAACCAAGTTGTCGCGCTCGCTTTACTAAAGCGACTCAATACCAAAATTACGTGTGTTGATAATGGTCGCTTGGCAATTGAACACCTAAAACATGCCAGTCGATATGATGCCATTCTCATGGATTGCCAAATGCCTGAATTGGATGGATACCAGACAACCGGTCAAATACGCCAAGCTGTCGCTGGTCAAAGTCATCAATCGACTCCTATCATCGCTTTAACCGCCAATGCGATGCAAGGCGATAAAGAGAAATGCCTCGCAGCTGGTATGGACGATTACCTAAGTAAACCTATTGAATTTACGGATTTAGAAAAAGCATTACGAAAATGGACGCAAGAGGTTAGTCAAACTACCGCTGATAGCGTAAAGTAAATAATAAACAATATAGGAACAGTGGTATGAAACTCACACCCAATGAGCAAAGGATCATCGGTTGCTTACTTGAAAAGCAAACGACAACGCCCGAACACTACCCACTATCATTAAATGCGCTAACCAATGCATGTAATCAAAAATCAAATAGAGAGCCAGTGTTATCTTTAACTGAATCGGAAGTACTTGATACCCTTACACAACTAGAAAACCAACGGGTGGTGCTTTTAGATGAAGGCCTCTCTGGTCGCGTAAATAAATACAGCCATCGTTTTTGCAATACAGAATTTAGTGATTTGCAACTCACTGAAAAGCAGCGCGCTATACTATGCATCATGCTCCTTAGAGGCCCGCAAACACCAGGAGAGTTACGGACTCGCTCGGCGCGTCTAGCTGAATTCAATAACGTAAGCGACGTTGAAAACACATTAGAGGAAATGCAAAGCCAAACGCTCATTTGTAAACTAGAGCGGGAACCAGGCAAACGTGAAAGTCGTTATCAACATTTACTCGGTGACCACAAACCAACGGTTCATGAACCTCTTGTGAGTAAACAGCTATCTCATTCTGAATTAGAGTCACTAGTTGACGAAATATCTCAGCTACGAACCGAGCTTGCTGCAATCAAACAACATTTAGGCCTTTAATTTTAGCTCAGATAAAAACATAATAGCAGTTTGCAATAATTGTTCATTGAGGAACCCCATATGCGCCAAGATATTTTGGCTGAAATGAAAGTTCAACCTACTATAGATGCTGCTTGTGAAGTATCCCGTCGAGTGAACTTTATTAAACAACGTTTAGTTGACGCGCATTGTGTCACATTAGTTTTAGGTATTAGTGGCGGAGTGGACTCATCAACATGTGGGCGTCTTTGCCAACTTGCTGTTGACGAGCTTAATCAACAACAAAGTGAAGTTTGTTATCAATTTATCGCTATGCGCTTGCCATATGGCGTGCAAGCCGATGAAGATGAAGCACAACTTGCACTCTCATTTATTCAACCGAGTAAACGTATCACAGTCAATATCAAACCCGCCGCTGATGCTATGCATGAGCAAGCATTATGCGCCATGAATGATGCCAATATTCCGTTACCTACCGAGTCATCAGTCGATTTTGTCAAAGGCAATGTAAAGGCACGCCAACGAATGGTCGCACAATATGAAATAGCAGGGTTAACCCAAGGGCTAGTCGTCGGGACTGATCACAGTGCCGAAAACCTCACTGGTTTTTATACTAAGTTTGGTGATGGTGCATGCGATTTGGCCCCTCTATTTGGTTTATCAAAACGCCAAGTAAGAGCACTGGCAGCACAGTTAAATGCACCAGAAATGTTAGTCAATAAAGCACCCACTGCAGATCTGGAATGTGATCGCCCAGGGTTAACAGATGAAGAAGCGTTAGGACTCAGTTATGATCAAATAGATGACTTCTTAGAAGGTAAAGATGTCTCAGATCACATCAGTAATAAACTCATCAGTATTTATGTTCGCACTCAGCACAAACGCCAGCCAATCCCCACAGTTTATGATTAATTTGCGCTCCGCCTTGTGATATCCCGATAAAGATAACAGCATCCCTCTTTTCATATTTTAAGCTAGCAAAAGAGGGAATTTTACGCTTCATCTCAATATTATTCGCACTGTTATTCACAAACCAAGCCTTATCTTCAGGAGAACGACCACCGCCTAGTACCGCATGTACGATAAATTACTCGACGAAAACAAAGCCGTCAATACATTGAACTTGAGCCCAGCCACCACGATCTCAGCTTTTAAGCACATCGCCATACCACCTTGAGCGCTTTTTTAGCGTTTTTCGATGCACACTTGAAAACCCAATAGTGTAAGGTGCAAAGCACTCTAAGTTGAGTGCTTTGCTTAAGTGACCACACAACTGCCCAACATAAAAAATTCATGTCGCTCTCTAAATATTTTAATATGATCTAACAAGCTACAGATCAACAAAGTAAAACAACACGCAAAAATTAAGTTATAGTTATATTATTCCTACTTTTATACGAAGGTTTTTAGCTTTAATGACTGCTCCAATATTAATTACAGGCGCGGCGCAACGCATTGGCTTAGCTCTGGTACAACATTTTATTACAACTAATCAACCTGTAATAATGACGTACCGTACACGACATAACGTCATACATGAGCTTGAGCAGCAAGGGGTTACATGTATTCAATGTGACTTTAGCGAAACAAATGCGATCGACCAGCTGGTTTCTGAAATTCGCATGCGGCACTCTAGCTTGAAAGCGGTGATACATAATGCATCTAGTTGGGATTGTGAAGAAAAGAATCACAATTTTAATGACTTATTTGATAGCATGATGCGAATTCATACCAAAGTCCCTTATTTGCTCAACCTTGCATTGAGTGACTTACTACTTGCCCATAGTAGCGTCAGTGACATTATTCATTTAACCGATTACGTTGCAGAAACCGGTAGCGCCAAACATATCGCATACGCGGCCAGTAAAGCAGCATTAGATAATTTGAGCAAATCATTCGCAGCGAAGTTTGCTCCAAATATCAAAGTAAACTCGATAGCACCCAGTCTTATTATTTTCAATGAACATGATTCGTCTGAATACCGAGAAAAAACCCTTAAAAAGTCACTAATGGCTATTGAGCCTGGTTGTCGAGAAATCGTCAATAGCGTCGAGCTACTGCTCAATAGTAACTACATTACAGGACGTACCCTGCCAGTTGACGGCGGACGCCACCTAAAATAGATAGAGAACTTGTTATGCACGAAGAATTAAAAAACAGCTATCACCAAATCATTGAAGCCGTTGGCGAAGATAGCAATAGAGAAGGCCTATTGGACACGCCAAAACGGGCTGCCAAAGCCATGGAATATCTAACAAAAGGCTACCGAGAGACGCTCGATGACATCACAAATAACGCCGTATTCACCTCTGATGCGGATGATATGGTATTGATTCAAGATATTGAGCTTTATTCTATGTGCGAACATCACCTATTACCTTTTGTGGGCCGTTGCCATATCGCATATATCCCCAATGGGAAAGTGTTGGGTTTATCTAAATTTGCCCGTATTGTTGACATGTATGCGCGGCGCTTTCAAATTCAGGAACAACTCACCCACCAAATAGCAAAAGCTGTTGAAGAAGTGACGGGTGCAAAAGGAGTTGGCGTGATTGTAGAAGCAAAGCACATGTGTATGATGATGCGAGGTGTCGAAAAACAAAACTCTAAAATGCGGACTTCCGTTATGCTAGGTAACTTTCGTGAAGATCCAAAAACACGTAATGAGTTTTTACAGTTAGTCAAAAACTAAGGATTGTTTATGCAAAATGCGATCATCAATATCACCAACTTAAGATTGCGTACTTTTATTGGATTCAATCCTGAAGAACGAGAAAAAAAGCAGGATGTCGTACTCAATTTAGAGATCCACTACCCTGCGGATATCGCCTGTGTTAGTGGTGATGAAGTCGAACATGCCCTCAATTATAAAACCGTCACGAAAGCGGTCATTAATCTTGTCGAAAGTGGGCACTTTCTGCTTTTAGAAAAATTAGTGGCTGATATTCTAAGTGAATGCCATCGCCACCCAAGTGTCACTTATACAAAAGTTCGAGTCGACAAGCCACATGCTCTGCGCTTTGCAGATTCAGTTTCTCTGACGCTAGCTTGGTCTCAATAATGCTTTTGAGCGGCTAAATCAGTCGCTCAATATTTACCACCCCCAGTAACACAAAGCCGTATCGGGCACCTTTACTTAACCCAACAATAATAACAAATACCCAGAACCGTAATTTACATAACCCGGCAATTAAAGTGAGAGGATCTCCTATAATAGGCACCCATGCCAAACATAAGCTCCACACTCCATAGCGGTTGAATAGCTGTTCAGCACGCTTTGTTTGTTCTTCAGACACCGGGAACCACGCTTTGTCTCGATAGTACGTGATATTTTTCCCTAACCAGTAATTAATACAACTGCCAAGCACGTTACCAAATGTTGCAACGCACCAAAGTAACCAGATGGTACTGCTACCAATCGCCATTGAAGACAACACCACTTCTGATGTTCCCGGCAATAAAGTAGCTGAGCTCAATGCCGAGAAGAACAATCCAAAAAACTCTAGCACACGCACTCCTAATGTATTGTTTACGCTGCACCTATATCGAGAAAATAATACTTATAACTCAATGAAATGTAAGGTAGGGTGAGTAACGTGCGGCTGAAAAATATATCAAATACCGTACTCTTAATAAGTCACAATGGAGAATAATAATGATAAACAAGCTAAGTGCAACACTCATTAGCACTCTTTTATGCGCCAATTTATCCGGATGTAATACCGTTACGGAGCCGGTCAATGTTGATAGTAGATATGAGACATACATTCAAGTAGGGCAAGCATTTAAACATACACACTTCAATAATATTCAAGGGACGCCCATAACACTCAATCCAAACAAAAATAAGTTGGTTATTCTCTTTGCTACCTGGTGCTCTGACTCTCAAAGAACGTTAAAGGAACTTCAAGCATCTTCTTTACTTCATGACTCATCAGTACAAATTATCGCCATTGGCCGTGAAGAAAATAGCACAACGCTGAGTAAATTTAATATCGACTATCAATTGCCTTTTGACTTAGTTGCAGATCCAGATAGAGCTATTTATAAGCAATATGCCAACAAAGGAGTCCCACGCCTAATTCTACTAGATAAACACAATAACGTCGTAAAAACCCTCATTGGTGAGCAAGCTAACATACTAGATCAAGTCATTTGGTAGTTGGCGATAATAACAGAGGTCTAAATGAGCAATGATATAGTAAATATATTAACCATGGCTAAAGTCATACAAACAGCTGTTGCACCCGTCTTTTTGATCACAGGTATTGCAGCAACGCTCGGTGTTTTATCAAATCGACTCGCCCGTATCACTGACAGGGCAAGATTACTTGACCGAAAAGTCAACTCTAGTCAAGATGACGCTTTGAAAGCATCTTTATGTACTGAGATGCGTGCCCTGTTAAAACGGTCTCGCTGTATCCACATTGCTTTTAGTATGAGTGTCTTAAGTGCTCTGCTGGTGTGTGCCGTCGTGATGCTACTCTTCACTTCACACCTATATAAAATACCAGTGGGTATCACACTCTCAAGCTGTTTTATTGCGGCAATGATGTTATTGATGGGGGCATTTTTAGCGTTGCTTGCTGAAGTATTTTTAGCCACTAGAAGTATGCGTCGAGGTATGATTTTTAAAGATTTAGAATAATACAATCACCTTATTCAGCACAAAAAAAACGCCAGTCATTGACTGGCGTTTTTAATTTTAGCTATCAACTTACTTTTGTTTACGACGACGTAGCGCAGCAAACGGAGCAGCCAATAGTGCTAACCAAGCCAAAGAACCTGAAGAAGAACTTGTTGATGCTGGAAGTACTGTTGGCTCTTCTGGAGCCGGTTGCTCAGCTTCCGTATCAACTGTATTCGTAATTGTTACTGTCACTTCAGCAGCTTCTGATGCATTACCAAATACATCAATTGCAACAACCATTAATTTCGCTGTGTTGTTACCTGCTTCGAAATCAAGCACATCAGCATTAGCAACGATCACTTCACCGTTCATGTTTACTGTGAAAGCAGTGTGTGAAGAAGATTTCACAAAATACTCTTTAACTTCAAGGGTATTTTCTTGTGTTTCTAATTCTAGCTGACCAATCACAGTATCTTTCGCTGTATTTTCTTCTACTGAAAATTCAGCAGCGTTCAATTTCGGCGCTGTAAATGGGTTTTCATTTTCTAATACTGCAGGAGTTACCGCTGCCATCACACCTTCGAGTTCACCAGAAGTAAGTGCAAATGCAGAATCAGCATTGATGTATGCTTTTTCACCCGGCTTAATCTCAGTAACAGCATCACCTGCTGCATTTGTGAATGTCGCTGGAGATGTTGCAAATGTCGTTGTACCCGTGAGTGTATCAGTTACATCGTATGCACCGATATCATAACCATATCCTACAGACGCTTCAATCGTGATTGCATCACCAAGGTTTTTCTCCTCAAGGCCAATTATGTCTGAACACCCAGAGAAGGTTACTGTGTTTGAACCCGCTGTATGATACATACTTGTTAACAATGCCCATTGTGGTGCACCATCAACAATTTGACCACTTACAGTGCGTGAACGCCCTGGTATTACAGCACGGCGACCTACATCGCTATACTGCGCTAATGCGTAGTCGTACGTGCCGTCGTTATCAAGGTCTAAATTCATTGCATAACCACCTGCTCGACGCAAGTGTGTTAGCTCATCGCGTAGCATGATTGAAGCAGTAAATGCCACACCAGTATCACACCCTTCAGCCGTCACAGCGTTGAATGTAGTGGCTAAAATGTTGAAATCTTTTTCAGACTTACTTACCTCAGTACCCGTTGCAACTAATTGCTCTGACATAGGGGTAATATCTTTAAAGCCATTGTTTGTTGCAACAACTTTAACCTTGCCGTTCATTAGCTCATAACCTAGCTCTAAGCCAACGTTCGCTTTCGGTAGGGCATGATAAACAATGTGTAAATCATGGTCACCTTCAGTATTTGGGTCATCAAAGACTAATGCGCCATCAAATTCAGATAAAGTCAATGCAGGGCTACGCTCAGCTAGCTCATCCGCATTAAGTGGGTTCTTCAGTTTCCACTGTGGTAACTTAGCAGGGTCAATCGTCAAGGTTACATCAAACTCAACAATTTGACCTGCTGGTACAGTAACAGATTCAGGCATTTCCCAGCTAGCAGCACCCGTTGCAGCATCATTTTCATAACGCGCTTGCGTGCGAAGGTTATAGGTCTTAGCTTCGTTTGAGAAGTTTTTCAATGTCACAGTTTTAGTGTATGCCGTTACTTCTGACACATTCTCAAAACCAAATGACAACGCCGCTTGGTTAGTATCAAACTCTGAGTGATAGACCCATGCCGCAACCGGTGATTTAACTGCTTTATCAACGTTCACTAAACCTGCACCAATCAAACTAATAGGTGCCAATGGTGAATCAGGGTTAATCGATGTTGCTTCAACTGTTACGTTCAGATCAGCAGTGTTCATGATGGTTGCTTTAATTTCGTATGCATTGCGCTCAGGTAACGCTTCACGAACAAGTGCCACAGCACCTGCTGTCATTGGGCCTGAGAACGAAGTACCCGTTGCGCCTGCAACCTTATCCTGTGTGCCCGTTGCTGCAACTTGAATCTTCACACCTGGCGCTGTGATTTCTGGTTTTAATAGACCATTCACTGAAGGACCACGTGAAGAGAAGTCTGCCACTGCACCAGCAACATTCTTCATCACTACTTGGATTGCATACTCAGCCGTTTCACCCGCTGCTAGTTTATCTTTTATTGCTTTACCCGCTTGGAAGTTCACACCTACAGAGAAGATAGTGACTTCTGTAGAGCTACCACCCATTGGCGCAGGAGTACCATCATCATTATTATTAGCAATCAGTACAAATGCTGCGCCTTTAGCTTGTGCATTTAATACTTTTGTTGCAAATGCACATGCACCACGGTCAATCAATACCGCCTTACCTGTGAAGTCCACATCATCAGCAAATGCATCACAACCATTTTGGTTTGCATCAGGGTATACAAGCTCTGCATTCGTGTTGCTGAACGAGAACGCGTCCTGTGGACCAAAGCTTGCAGCTTGAATAACCGTCTCAGCACCTGCAACAGTACCGGATGCAACACCTTCTTCTAATGTTGGGTGTGTCATTGCACCCACTGACAGTGCATTCGGCGTAGTACTTGGACCACCGATACGGAATGGATGGTCACCGTCATTACCTGCTGAAATAACCATATTCACACCCAAATCAACAGCGCGTTGAATAAGGTATTGTGTACCACTGCCAGTGTATGTATCACCGAACTCACCACCAAGTGACATGTTGATCACATCTACACGGTCTGAAATATCGCCATCCCCATTAGGATCCATTGCTGATTCTAGTGCTGCTGCTTGTGCTGCGCTTGGACAACCACCGCCACATACAGAATAAACATATAGTTCAACGTCTGGTGCAACACCTGTCACTGAGTGAGAAACCGATGTACCATGATTTGTTGGTTCATCCTCTTCAGTAGGAACCTCTGGATCATGCTCAATTGGGTCGGCATCGTTACGCATATAATCGTAACCGCCTTTAACTTGGCCTTGAGGCCATGCAACAGTTGTTGGATCTGCTTGAGCAGCTTCATACGCTTCAACTGTACCGGCAGCTTCATTGAAGATTTTGTGAGTATAATCAATACCCGTATCTAGTACAGCGACCTTTTGGCCCATACCTGTAGCCAAACCTTCAGTACGTACTGGCGTTGCTTTAATGTAGTCAGATGATTCTGCAATGTGCAATTCAGAATCAAACATAGGTAACACACGTTCTACGCGTGCGTCTTTTTCAATCGCTGCTAGCGCTTCTTTTGACGCTTCAACAATGAGTGTAGGGGCTAAGACACGTGTTTGACCAATAACTTTCGCATTGAAGTCTAAACTATTTAGTTCAAGCGTTAACGCTTGTTGAAGTTGTGAAATTTGCGCCATTGTTGCACGTGCATCACCCGACTGGTATGTGCCCTGTGCATATAAGCTCGCCGCTGACGTTGCTTTAAGTACGATTAAATAAGACGTTGGCTCATTCTTTTTCGTATCTTGCGCTGTCACTTTAACAGCATCGAAATTGGCAAAGTTATTTACCATATTTGCCGTGTTTGCAGAAACACCCGCTGTTAATAGTACACTACCAACCGCAGCTGCAATTGTTGATTTCTTGATTAGCTTAGACATTAAATTCCCCTAGGACTTGTTGTTAACTGTTTTAACAGCCACCATCTTTATTGTTAACCTTTACATTGGTAACTATTGCGTTTGTTGATCTTATTTGACCAATGCAAAGGAACATTAATATAGTGTGAAAGTACCGACGTAATCAACACCAAAAATACACAAACTAAATCACTAATTTACACAAACACAAAATACCAACATAACCAACTGAAATTAATGGATATTTTTTTGTAAAAAAAAGTAAACAACATTATCATAAAAGTGACTTATCGCCCCCTTAACCCTGTTATTCACCATCATTTAATCAGAGTGGCCGCATGGTACTTGCCTTTTCCAATGCATTTACGTAAAACATTAAGTCACATAACTTAGGGGCAAAACATGAAAAAACTGATTATATTAAGTGCATTTTTATCGACTTTATCAACCAATGTATTAGCAAACTCACTCTTTGATAAACCAGAAGACGCTATCGAATATAGGAAAGCGGCATTTCAATTAATTCGTTATCAAATTGGTGATATGGGTGACATGCTAAAAGGTAAGGTGCCTTTTAATGCAGACAAATTTGCTCAACGCGCTAATAATGCAGCAAGCCTTTCAAGTCTGCCATGGGAAGCTTTTATTACTGGCTCAGGCAAAGGTGATACAAGTGCATTACCTGCAATTTGGAGTGACCGAGCTAAGTTTGACGCAAAAGCAAAATCATTTGCGGAATATGCACAAGCACTCGCTGTTGCTGCACAATCGGGTGATAAAAAAATCATTGAGCCTGCTTTTAAAAACTGGGCCAAAGGCTGTAAAGATTGCCATAAGTCATTTAAAGACTAGGTTTATACTACCGAGCTAAAGTATAAAACGGTGTGAACACACCGTTTTATCTATTGTCTAACCGACGGTAAATAAAGCCATCAAAGGCTCCTGACCCCATAAATACAATACCCCAGTGGAAAGCACAACAAAAATGATATAAGCCACCTTTCCGGAACGCATAAACGGCTTATCCGCCGATTCTGTGGTATACCCCGTCACCAATGTCTTAACCAGTTTTTTTCCTTTCATGCGGTAGAATGCAATCGCACCAATATGTATTCCAATCGCCATCAGTAACAAGTCAATGTTGTCTCGATGTAAATCATTAGCAAGCTCCACCCATGCATATGGCACATACTGTACTAACGGTCCTTCAATTAATATATCGTCACTACTCATTAACCCACTTAATAGCTGGATGAATATCAGAGTAAAAAAGACTAAAACCATCACACTTCCAGCTGGGTTATGCCCCGTTGTCGGTTGATCTTTTAGTAATGCATTCATTACAGCCTTAGGCGAGTGAAAAAGTGAAGCTAACCGCGCGGTACTACTGCCAAAGCAACCCCATATAATACGAGTTAACATCAATGCCAACAACACATACCCCGTCACGAAGTGTAGGTCCAGACACCCCTCATCACCACTGATATACAAGATTGCAATCCCGCACACCAATAACCAATGAAACCCCCTAACAAAGCCATCCCAAACTTTAACCATTGCGCCCCCCCCTCAAGTCTCTATTGGGTTATTTGAATCGCTTTGAGTATGACAAACTCTTTAGAGCAACGCATCAATAGATGCGATGAAAGTCTGACCTTATCAGCTAAAATTGCGATAGAATGGCAAGCTATGTCTCATGTCGCTGTGATATATCATACATCGTCAAAATAACAAGCTGTGTAATGGACATTACACGCTCGCTAACAATATGCGTTTACTTTTTTCTAAGGTAACAGTTTGATGTTCACCTAATGCCACCATGCCATGGCGTTCTAATTGCGCACATACTTGCTGCGCAACCTCTTCACCCAAACCATAATCACTAAAACGTGTAGGCATATTAACCTGATGAAAAAACTGTTCAGTCAGCAAGATTGCTTCTGAAATAGCCCCTTCAGGATCTGTAATATCTAAGCCAAAGACCCGTTCTGCATACTGTAATAATTTTTCACGCTTTTCTTGCCGCTGCTGTACCATCATACGAGGTAAAACAATTGCTAAAGTTTGTGCATGATCTAACCCATATAAAGCGGTGATCTCATGTCCAATCATATGTGTTGCCCAATCTTGTGGTACCCCAGCGCCAATCAAACCATTCAATGCCATGGTTGCAGACCACATAACATTTGCGCGTGTTTGATAACTGGCCTCATCATTTAATACTTTAGGCCCCTCTTCAATTAACGTTAACAGTAATCCTTCAGCGAAGCGATCTTGAACTTTGGCATCGACAGGATAGGTTAAATACTGCTCCATAGTATGTACAAACGCATCAACAACCCCATTAGTCAGCTGGCGCTTAGGAAGTGATTGCATCACATTTGGATCCAGTACGGCAAACTGAGGCTGTACTAATGCAGACGCAAACGGTAGTTTGTCTTCAGTTTCAATGTTTGAGATAACGCTGAAACTATTTGACTCAGATCCAGTAGCGGGCAACGTCAGCACCACACCAATTGGCAGTGCTTTACTAATTTGTGCGCCCTTAGCAAGAATATCCCAAGGCTCTGCGTCAAACATCGAGGCCGCAGCAATAAACTTACACCCATCAATCACAGAACCACCACCAACGGCCAAGATAAAATCATAACCTTCAGCTTTTATCAGCTCAACAGCACGCATACATGTTTGATAACTCGGGTTAGGTTCAATACCAGAGAACTCACCCCACTCAAACCCGCTTAGCGCTTCCACAACTTGATTATAGATCCCATTTTTCTTAATACTGCCCCCACCATATACCACCAACACCTTAGCGGTTGCCGATATATTGTGCTTGATTTCTAAAATCTGTTGCGCACCAAAGTGAATATGGGTTGGATTTACAAAATTAAAATTTAACATTACTTTACTTGCTCCGATAACCGAGATGTTGTGATCTGTTTCACCTTTTGATTGTGCGTAGTTTAATTTCAATATAGATAAACAAACAGCTGTCAAATGGCAAATTACTTTTGCTACACAGCAATAATAAAGCGTATATAATGAATTTATCTATATATAGAGAGGTCATATCATGTGGCAAGGGTTAGATGTTTTCTTAGCGGTTGTTGAACACGGCAGCTTTAGTAAAGCAGCCAATGTACTTGATGTATCAACATCTTACGTTAGCAGACAAATTCAACAGTTAGAGCAGCGTCTTGGTACCATATTAATTCATCGCACCACACGTACCCAAAACCTCACAGACAGTGGTCGAGAATATGCGATTAAGCTTAAAGTTATTCAGCAGGAGCTAGTCGATGCAACAAATCATATTCAGGGTATTCAAAGGCAACCCAAAGGGTTAATTCGCATCAGTGGGGCTGGGGATTTTGTCGCCAACAGCATCGCCCCCATTGTTGCTGAGTTTTTAAAACGTTACCCTGAAGTAAGCATAGAGTTTGATTTTAATAATCGAAATATTGATTTAATAGAAGAGGGGTTCGACTTAGCCATTCGCTTTGGCAGGCTTCAAGATTCGAACCTCATCGCGCGAAAGTTGTGTCATCGTCCTATGAGTCTTGTCGCTAGCCCTGAATACATAGCAAACACCCCTATCCCAATTCATCCCTATGAATTGGCCAATCACAACTGTTTAATTGCTATTAATAACCGCTGGCGGTTTAATATTACTCAGCAAGTGGAAGAGGTTAAAGTAGCAGGCAATTGGCGTAGCAACAATCCGCACGCTATTCTCAATGCATGTATACAAGGGTTAGGAATTGCACATTTAGCACAAGATATTGTTGCCGAGTCTATTGCAAGTGGCAGGCTCATTTACCTTTTGCCAGACTTTCAAGTGCACGATAATGCCACGTGGTTAGTTTACCCACGCAAAGATCTCATGCCGTATCGAGTACGGTTATTAATTGATTTTTTACTCGAACACGTTAATTAAGTGTATGCTAGAGTAGTTGTTATCATTAAAAACCCAAAAATAGGACCTCTTATGGATACCTTTTATCAGTTTTCTGCCACCACATTACAAGGCCAACCATTCGACTTCTCGTCTTTGCAAGGTAAAACGGTGCTGATTGTAAACACAGCAAGTAAATGTGGCTTAACACCGCAATACGAAGGGTTACAAGCGCTACATCAGCAGTATGCTGAACAAGGGCTGGTGATAATCGGCTTTCCCTGTAATCAATTTGGTCAACAAGAACCCGGTAGTCCAGAACAAATTCAGCAAGGTTGCTTAATTAATTACGGGGTTGATTTTACCATCATGGAAAAAATTGACGTCAATGGAGAGCATACTCACCCTGTCTATATTTACCTTAAAGCACAGCTACCCGGCCTGTTTGGGCAACGGATCAAGTGGAACTTTAGTAAATTTTTAATTAACAAAGCAGGGCAGCCAATCAAACGTTATGCCCCCACAACAAAGCCCAATAAGCTACGCAATGACATTGAAAAAGCGCTAGCATAGCGCTTAAGGTTAAAGGCACCATACTTCTGAGCTTATTTATATCTGATACATTTACCTACTCCAAATAATCAAAATCGCTATCACCAACATCTTTACGCAACCGCTTCTGCTCAAGATAGTCCTCAATCTTACGTTTCACTTTACGTCTTTGCTTATCATGTTGACTTCGCTCTAACTCATCAAATTCACTAGCTGTAAAATCATCATCAAGCCCATCATATGAATATGTTTTACCCACAGTCTGCTCCAATCACGTTACAAAAACAGCGTATCCACTTTCATCAAGTGGCTTACTGCTGTTCACTTCTTAGTGTTTAGTTCGAAATTACCATTCTGAACAATGAGAATTTTTTATCGTGTAAATGAAAAATGCTTATCCATCATTTTTTATGGTCAACTTCGCTAACATTTAGTCTTCTTTACCATTTAACCAGCTCCTTCATCACAACTAAAAAGCATATGTAATTGATAAGTAACAAAAATAAAACTGGCACTCATCTTGATTATTAAAAACTAACCCAATTAAAATCAAGGCATTGTCATGAAAAAATTACTTATTATCGGCGCATTTGTTACAAGCTCTAGCGCACTTGCAACCCATAGTCACTCATTGCAATTCAACTCCGATGAGTGCCAAGTTGAGTTCAAAAATGATGTAATGATCACACCAGAACAATTACACATCACCACGGCACAACAAAGTAAGTGGACAATTAATGACAATGGGGACGTATTAAAGGATGGTGAAAGAGTGTCCCTAACACCAACGCAACAAGATGCCATGCGCAACTACGCTGACTCGTTACGCGTTCAGTTACCAAAAGTAGCAAATATTGCGCTAGAAGGTGTAAAAATAGCTGGGGTAGCATTAGATGAAGTAAGCAATACACTACAGCTAAACAGTCTAGACTCTATCGGCTCTGTACTCGATGAGCTGCACCTTGAAATTAACGAGACCTTCTACCAAGACGGCGCTTTTGTTATGGGGAAGCAAACATTTGACCAATTTGGTAATAACTTCGACCAACAGTTTGAAGAACGGATCGAATCAGCACTCCAAGGTGCCATGATGGAGTCTATTGGTAGTATTTTAGTGGCAATTGGGTCTGAAATGACGAATTCAAATGGTGATATGAGTAGCTTCGAGCAACGCATGGAGACTATGGGACAAGCCATAGAAGAAAAAGTTGAAATGCAAGCTCGAGTCATAGAAAAGCAAGCAAATCAACTATGCGGTCAATTTGAAGACATAGCCCAAAAAGAGCAACAGTTAAGCCAAAATATTCCCGAGTTTACAGGTTACTCTGTTTTTAACGCCCAATAAAGGTAGCCAATACGCAACGTTGAAAAACTATCTCCCAACTGAAATAGCCAGTCAACAACTGGCTATTTTTTTGCTTCAGGCAAAAGCTGACCTAACAAAGCAATGGCCTGCTCTACAACCTCACTCCATACTAAGCCATAACTCATGCGTATACATGATTCATATTGCGTACCCGCGCTAAACAGTACACCAGGTGTAATACTGACCCCTTGTGTAATGGCCAATTGAAACAATTTGGAGCCGCTATATTGACGACCCAAATCGACCCAAATAACACACCCTCCTTGTGGATCGCTCAATCGTACTGAACTTGGAAAATATCGACGCAATGCAGCAACCATCTGCGCTTTATTATCTAGTAAGCGCTTACGCATCAGCTTTAGATGCCGGTCATATTCTCCACCAGCCAAATAGTCAGCTAGCACCCATTGATTCATCAATGAACTGGAGCAACTTAACGCACGTTTTAAACGTCGTGCTTTTGCAATATGAGGACCCGCCACCATCCAGCCAACACGATAGCTTGGCGCTGCCGTTTTTGAAAAAGAGGCGCATGTAATAACATGGCCCGATGATGTAAAACACTGGGCAGGCTTTCCACGTCGCTCAGTAAAGTGCAAATCCCCGTAAACATCATCCTCAATCAGCGTGACCTGATGTCGCTCTAACAACTCAACCAGTGCCCTGCGACGAACATCTGGCATAAACGAGCCTAACGGATTATTGATACTTGTAGAAAATACACACGCCTTTATATCATGTTTGAGCAACGCTTCATTTAGATCAGACAGCCATACACCGTCATCGGGACACACTGGAATTTCAATAGCTCTCAGTCCAAGACTTTCCACTAGTTCTACAATACCAAAATAGCAAGGAGACTCGATCGCCACCACATCACCAACGCAGGCAACACACTGCAGTGCTATGGCTAACGCTTCTTGAGCCCCATTGGTGATCACGAGCTCTTCTGTATTAACCGCTAAACCCAAATCTAAGTAACGGTATGCAATTTGCTGCTTTAATCGGTGTAAGCCATCCATTGCACCATAACTCAGCATACCCTCCCCCATGTTGTGCATAGCTCGACGCATTAATTTCGCTAATACCTTTTCAGTGCTGGCAACCATCACTGGATTCGCAATACCAAATGACACAACATGAGGTTGATGAATCGCGTCATACACCTGCTCTATAAGTTGCTGTTTATTCACCACAACCGGTTTTTGCGGCAACTGACCCGCTTAGGCATTGAACTGCTGACCTGTGCGGCTTGTAAGAAATAGCCCGATTTCTCTTGCGCTCTTACCTTACCTTGAGCCTCTAATGTTTGATACGCCTGCTTTACAGTGGGAATACTCACCTCAAGCTTACTTGCCATTGCTCGCAATGATGGCAGCTTATCACCAGGACATAAAGTGCCCTGGCAAACCATATCATCAACAAGTGTGATCACTTGCTCATACAAAAATCGTTTGTGCCGTTTCGAAATAACAAAACTCATATACCACTCATCTGTATAGGTCTTTTTTTACTTATTCTGTATATAGCATATACACATTAAGTCTCTACAATAGTACATCTTCTCATCATAATAAATAGTAAGTTTATACTTACAAACCTTAAAGGGCATGAAATGAAAAGTATACTACTGTATACAATGACCGTATTAATTTGGGGGTCAACGTGGTTAGCGATTGAGTTTCAGCTAGGTGAAGTTAATGAAGTTGTCTCATTGTGCCTAAGGTTTACCCTTGCAGCCATTTGCATGTGGGCTTATGTCATTATAAAACGCATGCCCATGCGGTTTAACCTTAAAAACCATTGCTTTTTCATCTTGCTCGCAATGGGGAACTTCGGCTTAAATTACTTGATGCTGTACTTCGCACAAGGGTATCTAAACTCAGCCATGGCATCCATTGCATTTTCTCTACTTTTAGTGCTCAACATTATCAATACGCGCTTATTCTTTGGCAAGCCCATTGCCAAAAGAATATATTTTGGCGCTACGTTCGGGTTATTCGGGATTACCGCGCTTTTTTGGCATGACTTACGACAATTTGACCTCAATAGTGGCGCGATAATTGGCCTAGGACTTGCGCTACTCGGTACATTAATTGCCTCATTCGGCAACATGGTCAGTGTAAGAAATTCAAATAACAACATTGGTGTTCTGCAAGGCAACGCATGGGGCATGCTATATAGCAGTATACTGCTCGGTGCCTATGTTGTTTTAGCTGGTGAATCACTGCTCATTCACGCCAACTGGCAATATTGGAGCTCACTTTTATACCTCGCAGTGTTTGGTACTGTTATTGCTTTTGCAAGCTACTTCTCATTGCTTAAAAATATAGGGCCTGAAAAGGCCAGCTACATTATCGTGTTGTTCCCTTTGGTCGCTGTGCTATTGAGTACATATTTTGAAAACTTTACTTGGCAATCGAATACTTTCATCGGTTTTAGCTTAGTGCTGCTAGGTAATGCCATCGTACTTACCCCTTTTGATAAACTGAAACTACATTTAATTCAATTCCCACTGAGAAGCTAAGCCTTGTCACTCAAACGCCGTCAGTCACTGACGGCGTTTATTTTTATTACAAAATACATATTTCAACCGCTTTCGGAAAACAACTAACGTGCGCAGGAGTTTCTCCTATGATCTCTCCATCGGCTTCTATATCTAACCCCACAGCATCAATACTAAATTGCTGTGACTCTATTTTATGTACAATAGATAACCGCTCATGTTGAGCGAACAGCATTAACAAAAAAGTCATCAGCCTTGTAATAAGTGAATCGGCATGAAATTCTAGGCAAGTCAGAGTCCCACTTTGAGCATCAGCGCTAGGCGCACAAGGCAGACCTGCTGCAAAATATCGACCGTTCGCTATCAACATCATCATCATAGGAGTCGGGTGACCGAGCGAGCTTGCAACCTTCACACTTTGGTACGAAACAAGGTTCAATAGCCCAGCCCAAACATAACTTAACTTATTTCGCTTGCTCTGAGATTTGATTGATCTCACTACTTTAGCACTGAAGCCAACCCCCATCATGTTGACGAAGTACCGCGAATTTACCTTGCCTACATCAATCGCCGAATATTTAGTTGAAAAAATACTCTGCCGCCACTGTGATAATGAATAACCAAACTGCCTTGCAAAATCATTACCTGTTCCTGCAGGTAACAATGCAAAGCGGCAAGTTAACCCCACAATGCCATTGATCACTAAATGTAACGTTCCGTCGCCACCAATAACGACTACAACATCCTGTCCTTGCGATAACTGACGGATATTTTTTACATCATTAATAAAGTTTCCCATGGTAAAAAACCAGTCACAAGTCATTTTTTTACATTGAATTTGTTTTTTTACCCAATCTACGTGCCGCTGAGTACTCACTGCAGCACTTGGTTTCACTACAACCAGCATAGAACCCCTAAATAATTAAATTAATTAATATGAATAATTAGTCAAAATAAAACTCAAAAAAACCACAAAAAAAATAAAAATCAAAAATAAACAACAAAATACAAAAAAACAAAACATTAAAAAACTGAATAGAATTGCACAATAAAAAACAAACAAAAATAAAAAAACAAAAATACATTAGTTTTACTTATCCGAAAGCGGTAATTTTTATCGCTTTATTTTTAATCTAATCGCACGCAAAATAGCCTTGTTTTACATACTCTTTGACTTGATAGGAACCGACCATGCTTAATTCTGCAACCACTTATAATGAAACTGTAACACCAACACCAACCAAAGTACGCTTTGACTGGATGACCTATTTAAATCGCTTCGGTAAATTATATGCTTTAAGCTTCGTGTCTCTTCTTAAGTGATGACCTTGTCACTGAGGTCACCACCCGTTAATGAGTGACCTCTAATACAAAGTCCACCTACTCCAACTCCATAAATTTACGACATTTTTCTTGTTTTTTAAATAAATCACGAAAAACAGTGTAAATTTTGTGCAAACAGTTCAAAAGTAGTTTACAGCAGCTCTTTCGCTAAGTATTATCAGTGGCTCTGGAGAGATGGCTGAGTGGTCGAAAGCACCGGTCTTGAAAACCGGCAAGGGTTTGTAGCCCTTCTAGGGTTCAAATCCCTATCTCTCCGCCATATTTTTACAGTTTTGCGCCGGAGAGGTGGCCGAGTGGCTGAAGGCGCTCCCCTGCTAAGGGAGTATAGGGTTTGTAGCCCTATCGAGGGTTCGAATCCCTCCTTCTCCGCCATTTCTTATAAGAAACCGCACTTTTTAATAAAGCGCGGTTTTTTTATGCCTAATATGTTTTGTAGTAACATCATTCGTTAAGTAATATAAATACTATCATCTGCCCATTTAATTTTATCACCCATGCACCGCGAGCTGTTTAAATCGACGTATTAAAGTTGCACTAAACATCAACTTACATCCGTGCCTTCATCAAAAAACGCGGCTATACTCAATGAGCGAACCATTACCCTAAAACTCTATGACGTTAACTTTTAAGCACAATTGGCAAAGCTTGCTCTGCTATGCACTTTTTGTATTTGGCTATTTCTGTTCCGGGAAAGTACTCAGTGCTTTTGCTTTTCAGGATCAAGTCCTTCCTATTTGGTTGCCTGCTGGCATAGCATTAATTGGCGTGTATATATGGGGCTGGCGATTCATCCCTGGATTACTGTTTGCATCATTCGCTTTTAATTGGGGTTCTGTATATGGCTGGCAGCCACAAACGGTGCCTTTTGCAAACGTAATACAAACGTTTATTGTTGCTACAGGCGCACTCATTCAAGCAACGCTAGGGGGTTATATTTTACGCGATTGGCTAGGCCACCCACTCCTCCTCAATAGTCGCAGACACATTGTTTATTTTGTTTTAATCCTCGGTATTGCCGTTAATCTCATTTCAGCAAATATCGGCGTGCTATCTTTGAGTTTTTACCATCCGGATTATCACTTTTCAGACCACTGGCAGAATATGCTGGCATGGTGGCTTGGTGACTCCCTCGGGGTACTCATTTGTGCGCCCGTTTGCCTTATTCTAGTTAACCCCTGGCTTAATGAACCGGTCCCCAAGCATAACTTATTGGGTACTTTGAGCGCCTGTATCGTACTCTTTTTCTCAGTTGCTATGACAACCTACTTATATAATGAAAACAACAATAAAAATGCACATATTGCAGCTGAGCGCGAAGTGAAAATTATCGAGCATATTATTTATCGATATGTGAACCGCAGTATGCTTGCAGTTCAAAGACTGGCTAACCAGCTTCAATCAACGCCAAACTTTGACCGTCAATCTTTTATGGATATCAGCAACGAAATAAGAAAAGAATACACTTTCATCCGCGCTCTATCTTGGAACGCTTATTTAAAGCAAAACAAACAAAGTGCAATGAATGAGCAATTAAAAACACTTTACGGACCTAATGTTAAAATTAAAGGTCAGCCACTGTTACTCACAGATCCGATGGTTGTAGTGAAATATATCTCCCCAGAACAAAGTAACTACGGTGCGCTTGGGCTTAATATTTATGCCAACCCACAACGACAAGGAGCACTCAAAAAGGCACTCATTGCACAAGAACCCCAAGCGACTCATATTATATTTTTAGTACAAGAAAGCCGCCCATCTCCAGCTTACTTGCTTGTATCACCTGTTTATGAGCACTTAACTAAGCAAACTCACTCACTCAAAGGGTACGCAACGGGAGTCATTCAAGTAGACATTCTGTTGAATGAGGTATTAAAACAAGCCCAAGCACAACGATTTGATATTGCGTTTTTTGACGATAAAAATGATCATGCTTTTTATCAAAGCTATGAAGGGCAAAAAAAAACAACGACAACTAAATGGGTTGTTCCTTTGCATATTGCGGGTCAAAAGTGGCATATGAAACTGTCAGTGAAAGAAGCATTTACTTCCCACGTAAACAAGTTGCAAACTTTATTTTTATTGACGCTGCAGTTAACCATTACGGCACTGATAACATTTATTTTATTACTCTTTAATTATCAGCACTATGCCTTAAATAATCTTGTCGAGCGGCGAACCCAATCATTAGCAAAAGCGAAGCAGCAGTCAGATGAAGCCAACCAAGCAAAAAGTCGCTTTTTAGCGAACATGAGCCACGAAATTAGAACACCTTTAAATGCCGTCATCGGCTTCGCTTCTTTGGCTATTGATAATCAAAATACCGCCCAACTGCAAAACTATATCCATCGAATTGGTTCCGCATCAAAAACCTTATTAAACCTCGTGAACGATATTTTAGATATCGCGAAAATTGAGTCAAACCGTTTACACCTAGATAAGCATACTTTTGAGTTGCAAGCTTTATTAAAACGAATTGATTCTATGTTTGCGACCTCAGCAAACAACAAAAATATTACTTGGACAATCCATCACAACTTACAAAATGAATGCTGGGTCAAAGGCGATGAAATGCGCATTGAACAGATCCTTATTAACCTTTGCAGTAACGCAGTAAAATTCACTCAGCATGGTGGCATTAACGTAAAATTGGAAGTGGACGAAATAGCACCGCATTGCCAGTTGCTATTTAGCGTCACAGATACAGGTATTGGTATCAAGGCATCTCAATATAAAGATGTTTTTAATGCCT
Source organism: Pseudoalteromonas sp. MMG012 (assembly GCF_018100875.1). NCBI lineage: Bacteria > Pseudomonadati > Pseudomonadota > Gammaproteobacteria > Alteromonadales > Pseudoalteromonadaceae > Pseudoalteromonas > Pseudoalteromonas sp. MMG012. Next base: position 4,754 of record NZ_JAGJEF010000015.1, on the reverse strand, counting down.
TTAACCAAGCTGATAGCTCTACATCTCGTGAATTTGGAGGGACGGGGCTTGGCTTAGCTATTGCTAAAGAACTCGCAGAACTAATGCAAGGTAGCCTATCAATTGACAGTCAAGTGGGGCACGGAAGTTGTTTTACACTCAGCATCAAGTGTGAATTAAGCCAACCACCAACAACTCACAAATTAGAGATTGATACGCAACAGCTGCACAAGCTGCATATCTTAGTTGCCGAGGATAACCCTGTTAATAAGCTTGTCATTAAAGCGATGCTTGATACATTTAAAATAAGCCATACGATCGTAGAAAATGGGCAACAAGCAGTCAATGCCGTAGATGTAGATGAGTATGATTTGATACTCATGGACTGCCAAATGCCTGTTATGGATGGCTACCAAGCAACGTCACTGATAAGACAAAAAAAAGATGCGACACAACTCCCCATCATTGCTTTAACGGCTGATGTTATGCCAGAAGACAAAGCACATGCCCTCGCAGTAGGGTTTAATCAACACCTAGCAAAACCTTTGGAGCGTGATAAACTTGCCCAATGCTTAGCACAGTACTGTTAAAGCATATTTACCTTAGAGACTTGGACTGCGATACCTTCTCCCGTACGATAAGGACTTATGCCAAATTGAACTATTTAATCACCGTGACTTGTTATTATTATGTTTAGCTCTCAATTCTTTAGCGAAATCTCAACCATTGGACTACAACAATGGAATACTCTAGCGCAACATGATTTATTCTGCCGCTATGAATGGCTTGCGGCACTTGAGCACAGCCAATGCGTCACTCATAAGACTGGCTGGCAGCCTCAGCATTTAGCGATTTATCAAGATTCACAGTTAATTGCATTAGTGCCTGGCTATATTAAATCTCACTCATATGGCGAATATGTTTTTGACTGGTCTTGGGCTGAAGCATACGAAAACCACCATTTAGCTTACTACCCGAAGTGGCTCTCTGGCATTCCATTTACTCCAATAACAGGGAGGCGCATACTTACATTAGAGCTCACTGACGAAATAGTGGAATATATTTGCCAAGTATTGCAACAAGCAATGACCCTAAAGCAATGGTCTAGTACACATATCAATTTTTTGACCGAAGCAGGGCATTTTAGTAATACTATGATGGTTCGCCATGCCGTGCAGTTCCATTGGCAAAATAAGTACTTTCAATGCTTTGATGATTTCTTAGCAACCATGACCGCCCGAAAACGCAAAATGATTAAAAAAGAGCGCAACCATATCTCTGCACAATCACTCGACATTGTGTGGTTAAGTGGCGACGATATCTCTACGGAACATATGCAAGGCTTTTTTGCTTGTTATCAACAAACCTATTTAAAACGCTCAGGCCACTCAGGCTACCTCAATTGGGCATTTTTTAATGAGATTAAGCACTCAATGTCGAATAATATACATTTGTGTATAGCTTACAGCAACCAAGCCCTCGTGGCCGCGAGCCTTTATCTAAGCGATGGTGACACTTTATATGGAAGATATTGGGGATCGCTCGCTGATTATCAGCATCTCCATTTTGAATTATGTTATTACCAAGGCATTGAATTTGCGATACACAATAAACTTAATCGCTTTGATGCTGGTGCCCAAGGTGAGCATAAATTAACGAGAGGCTTTGAACCTGTTATCACCTATTCAGCCCACCAAGTCGCACATCCAATGTTTGCCAGTGCAATCACAGACTTCATCGCTCGGGAGCGTACGCACGTAGCGCAATACGCCGAACAATGCCTCACTCAGCTACCTTTTAAAGACCAATAATCGGTTATTCGCTGGCATAGCATGATCTGCTAATAAGTCGAGCCCACTTTGATGTGCCAACTCAATGATCCATTCAACATCTCGGATCCCACTGTGCGGATCTCGTTGCAACAAATGTTGGTGAAATGCGGCATTACTACTGCTTGTAAACTGCCCATCATAGTTAAATGGGCCATAGATAATCAATAAGCCCTGTTGGCGTAAATGTTTTTTTACTCCTAGAAAAAATCTTTCTACTAAGTTTTTACTCACAATGTGTAATGTATTCGCCGTATAAATGGCTGGCACATCCTCTAGAGGCCAAGCATTCTGTAAGTCCAGCTCAATTGGCGCGTTTAAGTTACTTAGTTGCGCATCATGATGCCAACTTAAAATACCCGCATGATTGACTGCTCGATCGCTGGCTTGCCATTGTAAATGAGGTAAAGCATGAGCAAAGTGAACACTGTGTTGCCCTGTTCCAGAACCAACTTCTAGGACTTTTTCACATGTGGCAAGTAAGGGTTTTAAAATATTTAAAATAGGCTCTTTATTATTTTCACATGCCTGAGAAAAGGGTTTATCTACACTCATATATGCACCTTGATCATTCATCTTTGCGCTATATTGATGCAATATCAATTGCAAATTGCAAGCATACACAGAGAAAAAAACTTAAAATTATGTTTTATATGCCTTTTTGTTATTGGCACAATCACTGCTTTATCTACTATGTAATATATTAACAAACCATAGGACAACAATTATGTTTATTTCAACAATTACGCATATGCCCATCAATGACACAGGCTTGGTTAACGAGCATGACGACAACTTATTTGTCACTAGTGAAGAATACCGTAAAGAAGTGCAAGATCTCTTAACGCCAACAGAACAAGAAGATGTGCCAGCCACAGCATACACCTTTATACTCGGTTACAACTAGTCATGACCACACACACTCTTCTATTGCGCTAAAACCCTTTTAGTGTAATGATAATGGTTATCGTTACACTAAAAGGGTTTGCTATGCACCCTCATCAGGCTGTCAGCTCTTATTCTCCAAAACTAGCCACTCATTGTAAAAGACCCCAGCTCGAAGCGCCCATGGTTGTGGCACAGTTTATCGATGCCGGTATCACACTTGCCAAATGGTACGGATGCAATAAATGCATGTTGTTACAAGAGCTATATTTAAAGAGAACCTTTGATGAACTTCTCCATAACATTGCTGACCCGCTAGTGCATCAAGCATTGCGACAGCAATGTCAAGACCAGCTTTATAAACCACTACTCGCATTAAAGCGCTATTATAAATCCATTCCACATGGCAGATCTCGCTTCCTAAAAATAGAACATGAAGCACGAGTTATCAGCCATATACTTACCCCTTATTCTTAGGAGTCAGCATGACCACCTTTCGCCAAGCTTCAGACAGTATGGGTACTTTAGAAGTACCTGAAACCGCTTTATATCAAGCCCAAACTCAACGAGCCATCAATAATTTCACAGTCAGCAACCTAACCATGCCAGCCGCTTTCATCCAGTCACTGGCTTATATCAAACAAGCAGCTGCTGAAACTAATGCTGAATTAGGACACTTAGATACAGATATAGCGAAAGCCATCATCAGTGCTGCGCAAAGTATTATTGATGGAGAACATTTGGCACATTTCCCTGTAGATGTATTTCAAACAGGCTCAGGCACGAGTTCAAATATGAATGCCAATGAAGTGATTGCCACGCTTGCTAGTCAGCAAAGCGGCCTAGATGTCCATCCAAATGACCATGTTAATATGGGGCAAAGCTCTAATGATGTCATACCAACGGCCATTCACGTAAGTAGTGCAATCGCTGTTATTTATGACTTATTACCTGCACTTAAGCACCTTTCACAGAGTATTGAGCAAAAATCAGCAAGTATTGGCCATCATGTAAAAACCGGTAGAACGCATTTAATGGACGCTATGCCGATAACATTTGCACAAAGCCTAAGCGGGTGGCAGCATCAAATAGATAACGCGTATCAAGGGATACTAACAAGCGTTGAAAAAGTATTTGAACTAGCTCAAGGTGGCACTGCTGTCGGAACAGGCGTAAATGCAGACGCTAAGTTTTCTAACTTATTTAATCAATACCTCAGTAGTAATATCGGAATTCGCTTCTCTGCAAGTCAAAACTTCTTTTACAGTATTGGCTCTCAAGATGCCATTGTTGCACTGTCAGGCCAATTGAAAACGTTGGCTGTCGCTAATATGAAGGTTGCGAATGACCTTCGCTGGATGAATTCTGGACCATTAGCAGGCCTCAGCGAGATTGAGCTTGAAGCATTACAGCCAGGTTCTTCCATTATGCCCGGCAAAGTAAACCCTGTAATACCTGAAGCTGCAGCGATGGTGAGTGCTCAAGTTATTGGCAACGACGCAACAATTACAGTGGCGGGCCAATCTGGTAACTTCGAACTGAATGTTATGCTACCAGTTATTGCCCATAACATATTAGAAAGTATCGATGTATTATCTAATGTAAGCCGTTTACTTGCCGATAAAGCCATCTCTAGTTTTGAGATAAACGAACGCAACATAAAGAAAGCTCTCGCTAAAAACCCTATATTAGTGACCGCATTAAACCCTGTTATCGGTTACGAGAAAGCAGCAAAAATTGCTAAATTAGCTTACAAAGAAAGTAGGCCAATCATTGACGTTGCCAGTGAAAATACCGACCTATCCATCGAAGAACTTACCGCATTACTCGATCCAAATAAGTTAACTCAGGGCGGGCTATAAATTTACTTTAGGCCATTGGTTTAATACTTTTAAGCGTCAATGGCCTTGTATCGTTGTGAAAACAAAGGCAAACTGGATCATAAATAACTCAGGATACCCTTACAATGCAACAATTGCTCATCAGTGCGCTTTTGCCTCTTTTCATAATCGGATGTGGGTCTACAGCTCAAACAGCTCAAACAGCTCAAACAGCTCAAAC
>NZ_JAGJEF010000149.1:0-3090 GCF_018100875.1 Pseudoalteromonas sp. MMG012 | reverse complement strand
TATAATGTAGTAGCCCATATCTTACCGCTTAGATTAAAAGGTTTGGACTTTATCTGACAGACAGCTATGAGCGAATAGAGGCCATTTAAAATTGTAATATCACCATCTAAAATACAAGATCTGAACCCATTTGAGTATTCTCAGTTTTATGGGTTGATGATTTTTTTATTTAGCCACTGTTCGAAAAAAGTTAAAAACTCTTTTACCTGCATTGGCATATACTGTCTACTGGCATATATAGCTTGAACACCGACCACTTCAGTATCACTATGACTAAATCCTCGTACATATTCATCTAATAGCAATACAAGCTTGTTGTTAGAAAGGTCTCTTTTTATGTCAATTAATGACTTAAAAGCAATGCCAAAACCTTGAACAGCCCAACGCCTAATGACCTCACCGTCTGAACATGACAAATGCGGCTCTACCTTTATTGATTGTCGTTTGTTATTAACTTCAAAATGCCAATCATTTAGTGGTTGACCAGAGCGTTCGAGAATCAAACAACGGTGATGCGATAGATCTTCTGGATGTCGGGGTAATCCATTGTGTTTTATGTAACCCGGAGAGGCGCATAACACTCGTCGATTTTGAACTAAAGGTCTGCTGATAAGGTTACTGTCTGGTAAATTACCGAATCTAAAGGCAATATCAACGCCTTGATCAATGATGTTGATTAAGCCGTCAGATAGCATTAAATGAGGAGAAATATTAGGATGGTTACTGGCAAACTCCGCAAGTGCTGGTGCAACATATTGTCGGCCAAAATCAGAAGTTGCGGATATTCGTAAGTGTCCTTGCAATGTGTTTTGCGAGTCTTGTATCATATTTTCAGTATTTTCGACTTCTTCAATTACCCTTAAACAGCCACTATAAAAACGCTCACCAGCATCGGTTAACGAGATACTTCGTGTATTTCGAGTCAACAACCTTGTGCCGTAACGCTTTTCAATTTGGTTAATGCGTGCCGTCATACTTGCAGGTGAAAGTCCTAATTTTCGTCCTGCTGCCGCTAGTCCTCCCGCTTTTACTACGTGAACGAACAACGCCATATCATCAATCTTCGTCATAATTCTTCAGTTTTTGTGAATAGTGATTTAACTCTACGAGCAATTATCAAATTAGTCAAAACAGTTAAACTGATTACATCGCTTTAAGGAGGTTGATATGCAATTAAATCACGCTTTACTGCTTGCATCTAATTTAGATGAGATGTCGCAGTTTTTAGTACAGACACTTGGTTTGAAAGAAGGTCAACGCCCACCGTTTGGTTTTGCTGGTGTTTGGTTGTATGACGAGAACAATGTGCCTTGTATCCACATTGCGGGGAGAAATGACATCAACCCTGAGCAATCTTTTTATTTAGGACATGATGAAAAGCACTGTTCAACACCGAGCTTGCCAACGGTTGATCATTTAGCGTTTAGCTCAAATGACTACCAAGGACTTAAAGGTCGTTTGTTAACGTATAACGTGCCTTTTGTTGAACGAGAGATACCTGAAGCAAACGAACATCAAGTATTTATCACAGGCCCTGATGGCCTAAAAATAGAAATCTTATTTTCAAGAAACGATATTCATTAATGAGGTTAAGCATATGAAAAACACACTATTTAACACAGGCAAACTTGGAAACCTTAATACCACTAATAAAGTGGTTATGGCACCGATGACGCGTTCTCGTACCGCACAACCCGGCGATATCCCGACGGATTTAATGGCGACTTACTATGCACAACGGGCAAGTGCAGGTTTTATTGTTTCAGAAGCCACTCAAATTTCTTCGCAAGGCAAAGGTTACTCCTTTACACCGGGCATTTATACACAAGCGCAAATTGATGGCTGGAAAAAAGTAACAGATGCGGTTCATAAAAGCTCGGGCATTATCTTTTCTCAACTTTGGCATGTTGGCCGGATGTCACACCCTGTGTTTCATCCTGATGGGTTACCTGTTGCACCGAGCGCCTTAGCTCCAGATGCACAAGTGTGGGTAGTTGGTGATGATGGTGTTGGCCGCATGCTTGATTGCCCAATACCACGAGCGTTATCAACCCAAGAAATCAAAGGTATTGTTGAAGACTATCGCCAAGGGGCAGTTAACGCTATAGAAGCGGGATTTGACGGTGTAGAAGTGCATGCTGGAAATGGTTATTTAATTGATCAATTTTTACGTAGTACATCAAACAAACGTACTGACGAATACGGTGGCAGTTTAGAAAATCGCATTAAGTTTGCCTTAGATATCATTAAAGCGATTAGTGATGAAATAGGCGCTGAGCGCACGGCAATAAGATTAGCTCCATTTATTACCCAAAGAGGCATGAACGACCCTGAAGCAATCGATGCCATATTATTACTAGCTAAACATTTTGATGAATTGGGTATCGCCTACATACATCTTGCCGAAGCCGATTGGGACGATGCTCCTAAGGTAACACCAGCGTTTCGTCAGCAACTACGTGAAAACTTCTCTGGTGCAATTGTTGTAGCGGGTAATTACACACCAGAAAAGTCAGATGAGTTGATTGGTGACGGTTTAGTTGATTTCGTTGCTTTTGGTCGTAAGTTCTTGGCAAATCCAGATTTGCCTTATCGACTGGAAAATAATTTACCGCTCAATGACATTTCTGATCAAGCCACGCTGTTTGGCGGCGATGAACGTGGATACACAGATTACCCAATATATTGTAAATAAATTAAGGAGTTAAACATGAAAGCAATTGGCCTATATAAATATTTACCAATAGAAAACGAGCAAGTATTGCAAGACTTCGAGATAAACATGCCTTCGGCTTCGGGTTACGATTTACTGGTGAAAGTTAATGCTGTATCGGTTAATCCGGTTGATACTAAGGTACGAGCGCCTAAAGACAAGGTTGAAGACTCGCCTAGAGTATTAGGTTGGGATGCTTCAGGCATTGTTGAAGCAATTGGCGAGCAAGTGACAGATTTTTGTGTTGGCGATGAGGTTTTTTATGCCGGAGATATTACTCGTTCAGGTAGTAATGCTGAGTATCAAGCAGTTGATTCAAGAATTGTTGGTAAGAAACCGAAAAACTTAACGTATTCAGAAGCCGCAGCATTACCACT
>NZ_JAGJEF010000148.1:0-3120 GCF_018100875.1 Pseudoalteromonas sp. MMG012 | reverse complement strand
TTGCTCTTTAAAAATTTGGAAAAGCTGATAAATAAATTCTTATAGATATTTATATCTATAAAGAGTTTTCAAAAGTAAAACAATGCCAATTAATCAATGATTAATTAGCATCTACTTTAGTATTCAATATTAACTTCTGGCGAAGTTTAAACTGTCTTTGACGATACAAACCATTTTGGGTTGTATGGTTAAGTGACTAAGCGTATACGGTGGATGCCTTGGCAGTTGGAGGCGATGAAGGACGTACTAACTTGCGATAAGCCTAGTTGAGCCAGTAAGAGGCGCTTGAGACTAGGATTTCCGAATGGGGAAACCCACCTGCTTGCAGGTATCATATGGTGAATACATAGCCATATGAGGCGAACGCGGAGAACTGAAACATCTAAGTACCCGTAGGAAAAGAAATCAACCGAGATTCCGAAAGTAGCGGCGAGCGAAATCGGAACAGCCCTTAAGCTGTTTTGTAATTAGTGGAAGGCTCTGGAAAGTGCCACGATACAGGGTGATAGTCCCGTACACAAAAATTTATAAGCAGTGAAATCGAGTAGGTCGGAGCACGTGAAACTTTGACTGAATATAGGTGGACCATCATCTAAGGCTAAATACTCCCAACTGACCGATAGTGAACCAGTACCGTGAGGGAAAGGCGAAAAGAACCCCTGTGAGGGGAGTGAAATAGAACCTGAAACCGTATACGTACAAGCAGTAGGAGCCTACTTGTTAGGTGACTGCGTACCTTTTGTATAATGGGTCAGCGACTTATATTCTGTAGCGAGGTTAACCGATTAGGGTAGCCGTAGCGAAAGCGAGTCTTAACTGGGCGCTTAGTTGCAGGGTATAGACCCGAAACCCGGTGATCTAGCCATGGGCAGGTTGAAGGTTGAGTAACATCAACTGGAGGACCGAACCCACTAACGTTGAAAAGTTAGGGGATGACCTGTGGCTAGGAGTGAAAGGCTAATCAAACCGGGAGATAGCTGGTTCTCCCCGAAATCTATTTAGGTAGAGCCTCGGACGAATACTTACGGGGGTAGAGCACTGTTAAGGCTAGGGGGTCATCCCGACTTACCAACCCTTTGCAAACTCCGAATACCGTAAAGTACTATCCGGGAGACACACGGTGGGTGCTAACGTCCATCGTGAAGAGGGAAACAACCCAGACCGCCAGCTAAGGTCCCAAAGTATATGTTAAGTGGGAAACGATGTGGGAAGGCTAAAACAGCTAGGAGGTTGGCTTAGAAGCAGCCACCCTTTAAAGAAAGCGTAATAGCTCACTAGTCGAGTCGGCCTGCGCGGAAGATGTAACGGGGCTAAACATATCACCGAAGCTGCGGATTTGTCTTAGGACAAGTGGTAGGGGAGCGTTCTGTAAGCGGTTGAAGGTGTACCGGGAGGTATGCTGGACGTATCAGAAGTGCGAATGCTGACATGAGTAACGATAATGCGGGTGAAAAACCCGCACGCCGGAAGACCAAGGGTTCCTATCCCATGTTAATCAGGGTAGGGTAAGTCGACCCCTAAGGCGAGGCTGAAGAGCGTAGTCGATGGGAAACGGGTTAATATTCCCGTACTTGGAATAATTGCGATGGGGGGACGGAGCAGGCTAAGCAAGCATGGCGTTGGTTGTCCATGTGAAAGTGAGTAGGCTAATGACTTAGGTAAATCCGGGTCGTTGTTAGGCTGAGACACGAGACGAGCTACCACGGTAGTGAAGTTGCTGATGCCCTACTTCCAGGAAAAGCCTCTAAGCTTCAGATTATTTCGAATCGTACCCCAAACCGACACAGGTGGTCAGGTAGAGAATACTAAGGCGCTTGAGAGAACTCGGGTGAAGGAACTAGGCAAAATTGTACCGTAACTTCGGGAGAAGGTACGCTCTTGATTGTGATGGGATTTACTCCCTAAGCGATTGAGAGCCGCAGTGACCAGGTGGCTGGGACTGTTTATTAAAAACACAGCACTGTGCAAAATCGTAAGATGACGTATACGGTGTGACACCTGCCCGGTGCCGGAAGGTTAATTGATGGGGTTAGACTTAGGTCGAAGCTCTTGATCGAAGCCCCGGTAAACGGCGGCCGTAACTATAACGGTCCTAAGGTAGCGAAATTCCTTGTCGGGTAAGTTCCGACCTGCACGAATGGTGTAACCATGGCCACGCTGTCTCCACCCGAGACTCAGTGAAATTGAAATCGCAGTGAAGATGCTGTGTACCCGCGGCTAGACGGAAAGACCCCGTGAACCTTTACTACAGCTTGGCACTGAACATTGAACCTACATGTGTAGGATAGGTGGGAGACTTAGAAGCACAGTCGCTAGATTGTGTGGAGTCAACCTTGAAATACCACCCTTGTAGTTTTGATGTTCTAACGTAGGTCCCTGATCGGGATTGCGGACAGTGCCTGGTGGGTAGTTTGACTGGGGCGGTCTCCTCCCAAAGAGTAACGGAGGAGCACGAAGGTTGGCTAAGTACGGTCGGACATCGTACGGTTAGTGTAATGGTAGAAGCCAGCTTAACTGCGAGACAGACACGTCGAGCAGGTACGAAAGTAGGTCATAGTGATCCGGTGGTTCTGAATGGAAGGGCCATCGCTCAACGGATAAAAGGTACTCCGGGGATAACAGGCTGATACCGCCCAAGAGTTCATATCGACGGCGGTGTTTGGCACCTCGATGTCGGCTCATCACATCCTGGGGCTGAAGTCGGTCCCAAGGGTATGGCTGTTCGCCATTTAAAGTGGTACGCGAGCTGGGTTTAGAACGTCGTGAGACAGTTCGGTCCCTATCTGCCGTGGGCGTTTGAGAATTGAGAGGGGTTGCTCCTAGTACGAGAGGACCGGAGTGAACGAACCGCTGGTGTTCGGGTTGTCATGCCAATGGCATTGCCCGGTAGCTACGTTCGGAACTGATAAGCGCTGAAAGCATCTAAGCGCGAAGCAGGCCTCGAGATGAGTTCTCACTAGAGCTATAAGCTCTCTGAAGGGCCGTTGGAGACTACAACGTTGATAGGCAAGGTGTGGAAGCATAGTGATATGTTAAGCTAACTTGTACTAATTACCCGTGAGGCTTAACCATACAACGCCAAAGTGGTTTAAGCGACAGAAGTTAGTGTTACTAAAGTAG
>NZ_JAGJEF010000147.1:0-3203 GCF_018100875.1 Pseudoalteromonas sp. MMG012 | reverse complement strand
TATGTCAATTGCTCCGCACCAGATACCACCGCTATTGCCTGTGAATTCGCCGCTGCTTGACGCTCAAATAACTCATGTAACAACACATCTTGTTCATACGCCCTACGCGTGTCATTTAACGTTTCTGTTAAATACTGCTGCTCTATATCACTGAGCATCGCTACCGCGTGTAGCTCTGTCTCCGTCACTAATCCTTGTAATAAACGTTTATAATGCCCCCCTATTCGTGCCAAACTTGGCGCATTATACTTCCCAGCTCCCCCTTCCAAGCGAATGCTTAACCCTTCAGATACATGCGCAACAACCGCTAACTCATAGTTTGTTCCCTCTGTCGTATCCGCTGCCGTAACAACCAATCCTCCTTGTGCTCCTTCATGACTTAACTGTTCATCTACCGGGTAATTCTCAAAAACAAACACACTGTTAAATAATTGCTCACCCAATGACCCCTGCTTTTGTATTTCATATAACGGGTAATAGCTGTGTGACTCTCGTGCCACTTGCTGGGCATGCTGTGCGCCCAATAGTGTGGTGACGTCCCCTGCTGGCATGCCCTCTAGCACCACCGGGACTGTATTTATAAACAGCCCCAAGATTGACTCTACACCAGCTAAACCCGCCGGACGCCCTGATGTCACTGACCCAAACACCACCGACTCTTGATTGCCATAACGTTGTAATAACAACCCCCAAGCCGTTTGCACCACTATATTTAACGTCGTATGCGCGCGCGCTGCCAATTGCTGTAACGCCGCTGTTTCATCCTCACTAAACTCTATCCTATGCTCAACCCCCACATCACACGCCACACCTTCATTTGGTGGTAACTGTGTATGACTGGTGACATTCTCTAACACCGTTTGCCAATACAGCTCTGTTGCCTTGTTATCTTGCTCACTCAACCACTGCGCATAATCACGATAACTATGCTGTGGCTCCTCCAACATTGCTTGCTGCGTCATTATCGCGCTATAACATTCATTAATCTCTTTAAACACCAATGGGATACACCAACCATCCAACAATGCATGGTGATAACTCCATATCAGACTGTGTTCTTCCCCTAACTTAAATAAACTACACCGCATTAAAGGCGCCACATGACTCTCAAACCCTTGCCGTTTATCCGCACATTGAAACGTCTCTAAATAGCGCTCTTGCTCTTGTGCCGATAATTGACTTAAATCTTCTTCATGCCAAGGCAGCGCTGCTGCCTTCGCTACCAATTGATGCGCATTCCCTTCTTCAATACCCACAAAAGCCGTTCTAAAAATATGGTGCCGACGCACCACCTCTGCCCACGCCGCTTTAAATGACGCAACATCTAGCTGTTTAAAACTAATTCTCGTTTGTGTAACATAACTTCCTGCCTCTAATAAACTATGAAACAACAAGCCTTGTTGCATCCCCGTAGCTGGATACAAGTCTGCTATATCCTTGTTTTCTTGCCATCTCAATAACGTCTCTGTTGTTACCTGTGCCAGTGCAAAATCACTCGGAGTATAAGGCCCTTCACCTCGATGTTCACAATGTACTATGATGTCTTTCAACGCCTGCTCATACGCTTGCATTAATCGCGTTAAACGCTCTGTACTATAGCGCCCACTATCATAATTAAGAGTGAAATTCAGACTACCAAAGACCACCTTGCCATTGAGCACTAATTCATCACTGTCGATCCGCGCCGCACTGATATGCTGACCACTGCTTTCTTGTGCCATTGCGAATGCCCCCGCCTCCGACACACTTTGGTCAAACTGCCCTAAATAATTAAACTGCAAGGCCGGCGTCTTCATTTTTGCCAGCACAGGCTCCCCTGTGAGGTACTTTAAAACCCCATACCCTATCCCTGCACTGGGCACTTGTCGGTATTGCTCTTTCACCGCCATCACCACCGCCCCAACTTCTGCACTATGCGTGCACCTCAGGTGCAGTGGATATAAACTCGTAAACCATCCTACTGTCTGACTCAAATCTATTGTGCCATCTAAACTTTCTCGGCCATGCCCTTCCAATGTCACTGATAACGACTCAGCGCCACTGCTTCGCTGATGCGCTAACCACAAACCCGCCAACAGTATTTCGTTAACCTGTGTCCGATAGCTATGGGGGACCTTGCTTAATAATGCCTGCGTTTGTGCCTCATTCAGTGCTAACTGTACTTGCTGTCGATGACCACTGGCTTGTCCATCCAATTGACCGTAATGCGCTAACCAACTATGACTCTCACTGCTATTGACCCAATGCGCCATTTGCGCTTGTAGTTCATCGCTAACACTATACGCATGGAGGTATTCACTCCATTGTTGATAACTGTTGGTTTTCTGTGCTAGCTGTAGTCGCTCCCCCCGTTGATATTGCTGATATAATCGAGCAATATCTGCTAGCAAAATACGCCAAGATACGCCATCAACAACTAAATGGTGTATCACCAATAATAAGCGCCCTTTACCCTGTCCGTGATGAAAATACACGAAGCGTAATAATTCACCCGTACTCGGAGACAAACTGCGTTGCACCTGCTCTGCCGCTGCTGTTAGGCTATCCGCCTCACCATCCCATGCTTGTATTGAGGTGCACTTCGCAGCGTCAACTTCTGCTACTCGCTGATGCTGTCCTCGCCATTGAGTATCAACCTTAGCAAACCGCAAGCGTAAGGCGTCATGCCGAGTGAGTAATGCAGTCACTATCGGTGCCAAACACGTATCATCAAATAATTCTGGGGTTTCTAATAACACCGATTGGTTAAAGTGCTCTAGTGCCGTTTCGTCACTGAAAAAAGCATGATGTATCGGTAATAATGCCATCTCTGATGTTACTTCGTCTTGCACCACCGTGTGCGTTTTGCTGTATTTGACCTGCGTGACCAGTGCCATAATCGTTTGGTGCTGAAATAAATCCTTTACACTAAAGTAAAGTCCTTGCTCCGCAGCGCGAGACACCAACTGGATAGACAAAATAGAATCGCCCCCTAGGGCAAAGAAGTTCGCATCACAGCTAAGCTCTGCCAAAGGTCGCTTCAATAACTCAGCCCATATTTCTTGTAGTTGCTTTTCAGTTTCTGTGTATGCAGCTCGGTAACTGTGCGTATGTTGCTCAGGGACAGGTAATGCCCTTTTATCGACTTTACCATTCGCCGTTAACGGCAGCTGTGCTAACACCATAAACTGGTTGGGAACCATGTAATCTGGCAACTGTGAACT
>NZ_JAGJEF010000146.1:0-3297 GCF_018100875.1 Pseudoalteromonas sp. MMG012 | reverse complement strand
ATCGATAGCTTTTCTTTCCTACATTTTTCTTTTGGCATACCATCCCAAGTTTGTAAATTTATGAAGTTATTCATTTTAGACTAGTACACTTTTTGGTCTGTAACTCAGAATTTGGTGTGAAGAGACAAGTGATCTTTAACCGCGTCACTCCCCTTTTCAAGGGGTAGTGACGCGGTGTTAAACTCCACGTTAAACAAAGCAGAACAAAGAGGGGAAATTATTTGTTGAGCTTATGTGCGCGTTATGACACTCTAAACATGATTCCAACAATAGCGAGACATCGGTCATCGCGTCATTAAACAGAGCCTTTGGCTTTGTCATACCAGTGAGATCTACTCACATCTAAAAACCAAGCTTTCGGGCTTTTTAACTTACAAATTAGTTCATCTGATTTAGGCACTTTTATGCCTTGAATTTGGCTATTTGTACCTGCATGTAATTAACTTAAACACAAATCACTTTACAGCGAGGCTGTTATGAATTTAAAAGAAAATGCGAGAGAACATCTATTAGACGCGGCGATTAACGATATTGAAGAGAATGGGATCTACTGGAATGGGTCAATTTCCAGAAGCCAAAGAGGGCATTTGCTCATATTGTTAGAAGAGCATGGATACGAGATCTCCATGAATGAAGTTCCACCTCATTGGGAGCATGCTTTTTATACCTCAGCTTACTCATATGATGATGTACTAGAGCTAGCACAGAAGCGAGCTGAAGAAAGTGACTGGTAATTGAACGTTTCAGTACGCTCATGTGGACAACTGGGGACGCAAGCTGCCCCCACGTTGCCACACAATCGCTATATTTGCATATGAGTTGTTTGAGAGTTGGCTCCGCCTTAATAAATATTTTTATTTGTTAAGCTTAAAATGAGTTTGTAGATAGAAAAACGAGTATTTTGACTCCGCAATCAAGATGGAACTGTGTTTTTGAATAAACAATGGGATTATTAAGGGGCGTGCCCCTTGATGATTAGCCCTTTCAACGATGGTGCTATAGCGCATAAGCTTGGGCTGACACATATCGATAGTAATGCCGATAATGCTGCCAGCCCCCTGATAAACCAATTAATCTAACAAGCAACTTTTTAGCTACGCTCGGGCTCTATCGTGACAAGTCGCTCTAGATAATAGGGAAAGGTGGTTTGTTGGTTCTATTCAGCAGCTCCCAAAGCAGTTCTAATGCCAGCCGGTGATCGCGCAGTGTCGTTGAGCTTAGGTGAGAGTGCCTAGCATAATATCGATGGATATGTGCTCGGCCGACTTGAGGCGGAGATTTAACACCTTTTTCGTTTTGCGCGATATTTTCAAGGATGTTGATTAACCTTTTCACCATTGCTCGCCGTGCGGTTTTGCCGCCGTGTCGAACGTAGACATGGGTTCTTTCTTTTATCCACTTTTCCATTTGACTCATAACTTAACCTAGGTAGCTGTTTGTTATATCGATGCGGCTGTGGCCAAGCTCTTGCGATACCTACATTCTTGCATGATGGTCTAAATCTTTGGCTTCTTTGAGGAAGATTACTTTCTGTAACTGACGCACCGTGTAATCGCATTTATGATCATGAAGATTACGCAGTTCAGGAACCAAAGGGCAGTCGGCAGGCTGGGAGTTTAGGGAAATTAACACGCTGATTTTCAATTATAAAATCTGCAAGTTCAGTATGTAAAATAATTGACATGTCTATAAGGTTATTTTTATACTTTATATTATCTTGTTAAGGGGGTGTATGTATTAATGTAAATTTCCCTGTCGCTACATAAAGGAAAAAAGGATGTGATAAATGGTGATGATTTAAGTGCTATGCGCCTTAATGCCGAAATTTCTCAAAAAGAGATGGCAGCAAAGCTGGGTTTAGATCGTAAAACGATCAGCAATTATGAACTTGGAGTGAGCCAAATTCGTGTAGGGGAGTTGTTTTCATGGTTTTATTATTGCAAGATTGATACAAGCACTGTCCTTTCACAAGTTAAGATAGTACGTGAAAAAGTGGATAGTAGTAAAACTACAAAATCAAGTACAGAAAGGAGTAAAGGATGAAAAATTTGTCGTTCGAATATTGCAAAAAAATTAGTGGTGGTGGCCCTTATAGACCAGCCAAACCCAAGTCATCAGCTAGAATAGTTGTAAACATGAATAAGACAGAGCCTTCTTTGACTACTGTTGTTCCATGAGAGTTTTAAAAGGCTAATAACTAAAATGGGTATTGCTGAAAAAATAGATGATACGAGATTCATATGTATAAAACGTCAGCAATTGTGTACTACTTTAAATCTAATGCGTGTGGATAGATTGTATTAAATACTGTTATTTCAGATATTAAGGCTGTATACGAAGAAATGGATAGCAATCAAATTACACTACTAAGTATTGAAAGAGGTAAGGAATGAAAAAACTATCGGTCGAATGTTGTAAAAAAGTTGGTGGTAGTGGACCGTACAGACCGGCGAAACCTAAATCTGAAGCTTTGAATAAAATAGCTTGTAACGTAAATAAACTTGGATTTGAAAGAGGACGTTTCGTTCCATGAAAGCTTCTTACTTCGTTTTGCTGCTTGTTATTGGTTTTTCGGCGTATTTAATTAAGTTATGGGAACCTCAATATTCAGTACCTCTATACATTGGTGTTTTGTTACTTAGCTTAACATTTGGAGTGATTGTTAAGAATATAAATCTAGCCCATATTTCACTTTTCTTGATCTTAATTAATGGATTAGAGTATATTATTTTTCAGTTTGGAGTGATTGATTTGGTTGCTGGAGATCGAGGTTACCTAATGCAGGGCGCTTTAATTTTTGGTATGCAACTAATTATTAGTTTGGTTGCAGTGATAATATTTATTTTTCGAGTGCAGATATCTCGAAAAATATCTAGCTCTTCGAATATTTCGCTAACTCACTTTGATACGTTTTTCCATTGGTTTTTTATTTTGTCAGCGTTGAATTGCTTTGCGGCATTGATAGAGAACACATTTAGGAATATCTATCAATTTGACTTTCAGTTTTTTTATGACATCTATCCTTCAGTTTCGTATGTTATATGGGCCCTTACTTTGGGTGCTTTAACAACGATGATGATTTTGTCAATTAAAGAAAAAGGTTCTCAACTAACTGTTTAAAACTTCCTTTTACATCATAAAGAAGCTTCTATATAAGCTTCTTTATGATTATATTTATATAGCTTCCTATCAATTAATCAAAGACGAAAAGTAGTCCTTTAAACTCAATTTTAGCTAAATTAATAAATAGACGTTGTTTCCTAAATCATTGAACTTCTTTGGTTTGGTACGATCAGA
>NZ_JAGJEF010000145.1:0-3435 GCF_018100875.1 Pseudoalteromonas sp. MMG012 | reverse complement strand
CAAATGTACAGGCCGGTTTTGGGAAGGGCGCTTTAAATCTCAAGCCTTACTGGATGAAGCAGCACTGGCGGCCTGTATGGCGTATGTTGATTTAAACCCAATCAGAGCCAAAATGGCTGACACACTAGAAACCTCAGACTACACCAGTGCTAAAGCACGCTGTGAACATGCCAAAGAAGGCAAACAACCCAAACAATTGGCGCGTTTTGCAGGCAGCCCCAGAAAACATATGCCCAAAGGTATCCCATTTGAATTAAAGTCGTATTTAGAACTTGTCGAGCTAACAGGTCGATGTATGCGAGCAGACAAGCGAGGCGCTATAAGCTCAATTAATTCC
This sequence comes from Pseudoalteromonas sp. MMG012, assembly GCF_018100875.1. Classification (NCBI taxonomy): domain Bacteria; kingdom Pseudomonadati; phylum Pseudomonadota; class Gammaproteobacteria; order Alteromonadales; family Pseudoalteromonadaceae; genus Pseudoalteromonas; species Pseudoalteromonas sp. MMG012. Next base: position 3,098 of record NZ_JAGJEF010000145.1, on the reverse strand, counting down.
CCTATTTTAGACAGGCTCAACATAGCCCCTGAAAACTGGCAAAAACTCACCACCCAATTTACCAAAGTATTTCATGGCGCAGTAGGGCGACCACAAAAGCTTGATAATTATTGTGCGAGTCTAGAAATTAAACGGCGGGCTAACTACAAACAGTGTGAAAGGTTACTGGCTTAACGTTTGCTCTAGTAAAATGACCCTCTAAACACTCTAACCTTAGACTACACAGCATTAAGGTGGTGGATTAGCCATACACTATGAGTGCTGAGCAACCCCATTTTTGTATGCTTTTTGAATCTGCAGCTTATATTTCAAATTCAGACTTATGAACTAAGCGATATGCTTGTGATATTCTTTAGGAATTCGCGTGAATTTTGAGTGGGTGTCATCAGTAGGTTTTCTATACAGAGCCAATAAAAATAAGAGATGGGTCTTGGCAATCAAACACCGATTTATAACATTGGTTTCGCGCCTTATAGGCATATTTTTTAGGGAGGAAAGATAATTGATAGGTGTACCCAGTACATAATATTATTCGATCAAAGTAACGGGTTTCACCAGAATAGAATTTGACAGATTGCCCAATGGAGCTATGTATCGCATCTTTACAATTGATGTTTGCATCGTACTTAGGTATGGCTGTTGTTTTTTTTAACAGTGATGTATATCGGCATTTATTGATCCATAACTTGAGTGTTGAAGTCGCGGTATTTAGCCACCTCGATAAGGTGTCTGTAGAGTATTGAGACGCTTTATTTAGCGCACATGCGTGGATTTCTTGATGCAAGGAAATATCATCAGGTTGTGTTAAATTAATGGCTGAGAAACACGTGTATTGCTTTGGTATAGAGCACGTTAATGTATGCGTTGATGTCGCTAAAAACTTTAAAGTATCAATAGCCAGCCCTTCATTTCCGTATAATAAAACCCGTTCTTTTGAATACATATGGTGGTTTTTATACTCTTTGATATGACCTAAATGCTCAACCTTACCTTCAAAGTCTCGAAGTTCTCTTGGTCGTGACGGCGTTATCGCATTGGCTCCACCGGATACAACTAAGTTTTTTGCTTTGATGGTGGCAGACTGGGTGGTGACTAACCAGTTATTTTCATTCGTGGTATGAATCACTGTTTCATTGAACTTGATATGAGGTAACAAATTAAAGTGTCTTGCGTAATCATTAAGGTATTTAATGATTTGGCTTTTGTTTAGGTGATCACTGGTCTCTGGGCTAAGATAAAAGTCACAAGCTTCAGTCAAGTAAGCGGGTGAGGGTATAGCGGCTGATGTTGCAACTGAAACAACATTAGGGTCTTGGCTATAATTCCATATACCACCTAAGTGGGATCTTTGCTCAAATACAATGACAGATAGTCCGTTTTCTAACGCATATTTACATGCCATTAAACCAGACCACCCAGCACCTACGATACACACATCGTACAGTGTTGGGTCAGCTTGCTGTTTTTTGTCCATAAAAAGTAATCACTATCAGCGACCAGTTGAATATGCATTGTAAATAAAAATAAATTATTTACAAATATTTAACTTAAAATATTTTCATATGTAATTGCCTAACTAGTATAAGTAAAGCACATGAACAATAGTGAATTACACCAACACCACACAAACCTTTGATTTTAATGTATTTTATTTTGTTTTGGCCAGCTACAGTCTTGTACATGCTTAAACCAAGGCCGATTAAACATAATTTGTGTTGTGGTTGGATCTTCCATGTGTTTAAAGTCAAGCGCTGGAGCTAAATACTTATTAATTAACATTTTTAGCTTTGGACCTTTAATATGTGAATAAGCAATTTTGAGCTGGCGTTGTTCTTTAGCGGTTATCGGCTCGCCTTGTAATTGTAAAAACCGAGTATGTAACCAAAGCAATAGTGCTTGCTTTGCAACACTTGAAAAGCCATTGGTTAAGTTTTTTGTGGGGCTATATAATCGTTGAAAATTAACCAACTCTTGCTGTATTAAGAAAGTAAATAATAAATTCAAGCCAGCGGATATTTGACCTGAGCGTTTATCTAGGTTCTGATACCCAACTAAGGCAAGCCTAAAATGTTGTTCAGCTAAAGCGATGTTACCTTCTTCTAGCGCAATCATGCCTTGATTATTTTCTATTATGGCTAATACATTATCGCGTTGAGTGAGCTTTGCTATTTTTTTTGCTTCATTATAGAGTGCTTTCGCGGTGTCTAGGTCACCTATATGGCGAGCGACAAGCGCTAAACTATTTGTTAATGTTAATTTTTGTCGATCATTTTTGGCATGCTTGTAGGAGCATTCTAAGCTTGTTTGTGCCTCAATAAGATGGTTATTTTTACGCAACCAGATACCTAAAGCACTGGTGATTGTAGTGAGGTTTTCAATAAAGTAAGGGTGTTGATAGTGATAAAAAATAGCTTCTAAAGAATCAATAAGCATGTCGGGGTTATCTGTTGGTACTGATGCGCGCATGGTAATAATATGCCATTGTATTTGCTGTTTTACTGACAGCGCGTTGATATTGGGTATTGCCTGAAGAATTGTGAGTGAGTGAGCGGGATTTACCGTTAAGTAATCTTTCGCTTCTTTTAGCTTGTCATGGGGGCTTTGTGCGGTTACGTCTTTTAAAAATAACAACAAAATGACAAAGCAGAACATCTTCATTGGCAAGTTCCGTTAGCATATAGGCCGAACTAAAACTATAGAGTGTTGTGGGTGAATATTCAAAGAAGCGTTGGAGCGAAGGCCGAGTATTGAAGTTGTAACTAGGTAGTTACCTTGTGTGGCTAATCAGGGAATGCTGTAAATGGCATTCCCACAGATATAATTTATTTTATGTACACACAGTTATATGCTGTGAAAATTGACAAGCATTAGGGTGTCTAGAAGCCTCACAGTATTGGATATTAGAAAAACATACATATATCTCAGAACCTCTGCCACCTGCAATCATCGGTGTCGCCTTTTTTTCGATAACAGTATTATTAGACAGATTTTTTATTTTGTTCTTTTTTAATTTTAAATTAATAGTAATTTCCTTTTTTGTGGTTAAAATTGATTTACTTTTACTCAAAGCTAGCATTTATAGAGTAGTGAATATCTCT
>NZ_JAGJEF010000144.1:0-3496 GCF_018100875.1 Pseudoalteromonas sp. MMG012 | reverse complement strand
TGTTTTACCGTGGTCAACGTGGCCGATTGTACCAACGTTTACGTGCGGTTTTACGCGTTCAAACTTTTCTTTTGCCATCTTAAAAATTCCTATAAAGAAATTAAAGTCCAGCCCTTAGAGACCGGACCGAACTAAAATTACTTAACAGCGCGAGCTGCAATTATTGTTTCTGCTACATTTTTTCCGGCTTCAGCATACTTGGAAAATTCCATTGAGTATGAAGCACGGCCTTGTGTAGCGGAGCGAAGATCGGTCGCATAACCAAACATTTCAGAAAGCGGGACTTGTGCATTAACCTGCTTTAAGCCACCAAATGCTTCTTCCATGCCTTCAATTATGCCACGACGACGATTTAAGTCACCTACTACATCACCCATGTTAGTATCAGGGGTGATAACCTCAACCTTCATCACAGGTTCCATAATAACAGGATTCGCTTCAAGCGCCCCGTTTTTAAAACCTATTGATCCGGCAATTTTAAACGCCATTTCGTTTGAGTCTACATCATGAAATGAGCCATCAAATAATGTCGCTTTAACACCCAATAACGGATAACCGGCAAGGACACCTTGACGCATCTGTTCTTGAATGCCTTTATCAACCGCCGGAATATATTCTTTTGGTACTGCACCACCTACAATTTCGTTAACGAATTCGTAAATTGGTGCTTCATCATCTGAAATATCCATTGGTTCAAGCTTGAGCTTAACGTGACCATATTGACCGCGACCACCAGATTGACGTACGAATTTACCTTCTGCTTCTACCGAGCTACAAATTGTCTCTCTGTATGCCACTTGAGGCTTACCAACGTTACATTGAACGTTGAATTCACGTTTCATACGGTCAACAATGATATCAAGGTGAAGTTCACCCATACCAGAGATGATCGTTTGCCCTGATTCTTCGTCCGTTTCTACACGGAACGATGGATCTTCTGCGGCTAATTTATTTAGCGCGAGACCCATTTTGTCTTGGTCTGCCACCGTTCTTGGCTCAACCGCGACTGAAATTACTGGCTCAGGAAATTCCATGCGCTCTAAAGTAATAACAGCTTCTTGTGAACATATTGTGTCACCGGTAGTGACATCTTTAAGACCAATAGCTGCCGCGATGTCACCAGCGCGCACTTCTTTGATCTCTTCACGAGAATTCGCGTGCATTTGGACAATACGGCCCAAACGCTCTTTTTTGCCTTTAATTGGGTTGTAAACCGCGTCACCCTGTTTAATAGTACCAGAGTAAACACGGAAAAAGGTTAAAGTACCAACAAATGGGTCAGTGGCAATTTTAAATGCCAACGCCGAAAACGGCGCATTATCATCTGCGGCACGGGTGTCTTCAGACTCATCTTCCAACACACCTTGAATTTCTTTAACCTCTGTAGGTGATGGCATGAATTCAACAACCGCATCAAGCACAGCTTGTACACCTTTGTTCTTGAACGCACTACCACATGTCATCGGCACAATTTCACTGGCCAATGTACGTTGACGAAGTGCAGATTTAATCTCTTCTTCAGTCAACTCACCGTCTTCTAGATATTTGTCCATTAGCTCTTCAGTTGCTTCAGCAGCGCTCTCAATCATGTGAGCACGCCATTCTTCGGCTAAATCCTGAAGATCTGTTGGGATCTCTTCATATGTAAATGTCATACCCTGGTCTTCTTGATTCCAGTTTATGGCTTTCATTTTGATGAGATCAATAACGCCTTTAAATTCGTCTTCAGCACCAATTGGTAACTGAATAGGCACAGGTGTCGCGCCAAGGCGCGTTTCAACCTGCTCCACGACAGCTAAAAAGTCAGCACCAGTGCGATCCATTTTATTTACGAAGACCATGCGAGGTACTTCGTATTTGTTCGCCTGACGCCAAACAGTTTCTGTCTGTGGCTGCACACCTGATGAAGCACATAACACCACAACCGCACCATCAAGTACGCGTAAAGAACGCTCTACTTCAATGGTGAAGTCTACGTGCCCTGGAGTATCAATAATATTGATACGATGGTCGTCAAATTGACTTTCCATGCCTTTCCAGAAACACGTGGTCGCAGCAGAAGTAATGGTAATACCACGCTCCTGCTCTTGCTCCATCCAGTCCATAGTTGCAGCACCATCATGAACTTCACCGATCTTATGAGACAGACCTGTGTAGAACAGAACTCGTTCTGTTGTGGTGGTTTTCCCTGCATCTACGTGAGCACAAATACCGATGTTGCGGTAGCGCTCAATAGGAGTTGTACGTGCCATATTATCCTCTTAAAGGGTCTTAGCAGATTACCAACGGTAATGAGCGAATGCTTTGTTCGCTTCAGCCATACGGTGAACGTCTTCACGTTTCTTAACCGCAGTGCCTTTGTTATCAGCAGCGTCAACGATTTCTTGAGCCAAACGAAGGCCCATAGACTTCTCGCCACGCTTACGTGCAGCGTCAACTAACCAACGCATACCTAATGCGTTACGACGAACTGGACGTACTTCAACTGGTACTTGGTATGTAGAACCACCAACACGGCGAGATTTAACCTCTACCGTTGGACGTACATTTTCAAGTGCAGACTCAAAGATTTCTAGGTGCGACTTACCTGATTTCTCAGCAGCCACGTTTAACGCACCGTATACGATTTTTTCAGCAGTAGATTTCTTGCCGTCTAACATTACTACGTTAACGAATTTAGCAAGAAGTTCCGATCCGAACTTAGGATCTGGAAGAATTTTACGTTGACCTATTACGCGTCTTCTAGGCATTTTATATCTCCGGTATCTTCAGGTTCGTTATTTAAAACGATTCCCCAAAACAAATTATTTAAAAATTAAAACTTAAGTGCTTGGCCTTACTAACGGAGAACCATTAGCCCTTAGGGCGTTTTGCACCGTATTTAGAACGAGCCTGTCTACGGTCGTTTACGCCTGCACAGTCAAGTGCACCACGTACTGTGTGGAAACGCACACCTGGTAAATCTTTAACACGACCACCACGGATTAGGATTACACTGTGCTCTTGAAGGTTGTGACCTTCACCACCGATGTATGATGTAACTTCGAAACCGTTAGTTAAACGTACACGCGCTACTTTACGTAATGCTGAGTTTGGTTTCTTAGGTGTAGTTGTATATACGCGAGTACATACACCACGCTTTTGCGGACAAGCTTTAAGCGCGGCTGAGTTACTTTTAGTAACTTTGCTACGACGTGGCTTACGCACTAGCTGGTTAATAGTTGCCATTAAATAGCTCCTGATTAGTTAAAATTACTGCTGAAAAAAATAAAAAAATCTGACCCTATTTTTCATTCTAAGCTTTGAACGAATAAATGGGTGGCCGAATTTTAATGAGCAAAGTTTGAACTGTCAACAAAAAGCATCTGTTGAAGCAATAAGAATGATAAGAAAAGGGCAAACTCGCCCTTTTTTATACTTTTTTGTCAAATTCACTCGTAAAAAACACATTTTAGTAATTTGAGATATGAAACGTTTAAAACCATCCCAGCCTAAA